>DATIXC010000177.1:0-12986 GCA_035518995.1 Methanomassiliicoccales archaeon
ACCTCCCCCTGGGGGTCGAGGCTGACGCCGAAGCGCTTCTTGTAGAAGTCCGCTATGGCCTGCCTGATCTCGGGCTCTCCCGCTGAGGATGGGTAGTTGTGGTTATCGGGGTCGAGCACCTGCCGGCGCAGCTCCTCGACAATGGGGGCTGGGGTGGGTATGTCGGGGTCCCCTATGCCGAAGTCGATGATGTCGACTCCCTGCGCCTTCTTGACGCGGACCTTCTCCTCGATTTCGGCGAACAGGTAGGGCGGGATCTTCTTGACCCGGTTGGCGAACTCGAACACCATCTGCATCACTCCATGAAAGTCCCTTGGTAGACCAGCGTGGCCGGGCCGCGCATGGCGACCTGGGATAACGCTTCTTCTACATTAATCCACAGGCTTCCGCCAGGCAGGCGCACCTCGACGTCCCTGCCCGCCTCGGCCCTGCCGCCAAGCACGGCGGCCACGACCGTGGCGCACGCACCGGTGCCGCAGGCCAAGGTCCAGGCCGCCCCGCGCTCGTATACCTTGACATCTATCCTGCCCTCGCGCAGGCTGGCGAACTCCACGTTCGTCCTCTTGGGGAAGAGAGGGTGCCTCTCGATGAGGGGCCCGAGCGCCTCCATCTCCTGCGCCGACAGCTCCTGGAAGGTTACGAAGTGGGGGTTGCCCATGCTGACCGCGGTCCCTCGGATTTTCCTTCCAGCGATGTCTAGCTCCTCCTCTACGAACCGTCCCTGGCATTTCATAGGGATCCAAGGGCAGTCGAGGGCGGGCGCCCCCATGCGCACCGTGACCTCGGTCACCTTCCCCTGCCTCAAGGTGCAGGTGACGTGCTTCTTTCCCGCCAAGGTGTCGATGGTCATCTCCTTGCCCTTCACCATTCCCTGGTCATGGAGGTGCTTGGCCACGCAACGGATGCCGTTCCCGCACATCTCCGCCTCGCTGCCGTCGGAGTTCAGGATCTTCATGTAGGCGTCCGCCCCCTCGGCCTTCATGACGTAGAGGATGCCGTCGGCGCCGATGCCGAAGCGCCGGTCGCACCAGCGGACGGCGAAGGCGGGTTCCTTGGGGGCCTTGCCATCCAAGTCCTCCAGGACGATGAAGTCGTTGCCCAGGCCCTCGTACTTGAAGAACCTCAAATCATCAGCCTCGAGGGGATCCGCTCCAGCCGGAGCAGGTCGTCCGTGGTCTCCGCCTCGCGGATGAGGGAGGCCTGGTCATCCTTCACCAGGACCTCGCGGGGCTTGCCGCGCATGTTGTACTGCGATGACATGGTGAAGCCGTAGGCCCCGGCGTCGTAGACGGCCACCACGTCGCCCTCCTCCACCTTGGGCAGCAGGCGGTCCTTGGCGATGAAGTCGCCCGTCTCGCATATCGGCCCGACCACGTCGTAGGTGAACTCCGCGGGACGCTGGAACTTGTTGGCTATGACCACGTGGTGATAGGAGCCGTAGAAGGCCGGCCTGATCAGGGTGTTGAAGCCGGCGTCCACGCCGCAGAAGCGCTTGTCGCCGGTCTCCTTGACGTCCACCACGCTGGTCAGCAGCAAGGTGGTGTCGGCGATGATGTACCTCCCTGGCTCGACGGCCACGGTCCCGGCGCTGCACCGGCCCTTGATGCGGCAGGTGACCTCCCTCGCATAGGCGTCCAGGTCCATGGGCCTGTCCTCGGGCTTGTAAGGGATGCCCACCCCTCCCCCGATGTCCAGGACCTCGAGCTTCAGCCCAAGGCGCTGCTCGATCTCGTTGGCGATGCCCACCAGCACCTCGGTGACCTCCGCGAACGGGGCCACGTCCTGCACCCCCGCCCCGATGTGGGCGTGCAGCCCGAAGGGCACGAACCCCAGGTCCAGGGCGCGGTCGTACGCTCGTATGATAAGGTCCTTGGGCACGCCGAACTTGGTGCTCTTGGCCCCGGTGACCACGTGCGCGTGGTGCCCGGCGCCGACCTGTGGGTTGACCCGGAAGGAGATGTCCACATCTGTGGAGATGCTGGCCAGGCGCTCGAGCTCGGAGAGCGAGTCCACGTTGATCATGACCTTGCGCGCCACCAGCTGCTGTAGCTCCTTGGTGCTGACGTTGACGCCGGTGTACAATATCCTCTCCGCCGGGAACCCCGCGCGCAAGCAGGCGTCCACCTCTCCGATGCTCACGGCATCGATGAAGCTGCCCTCCTGATGCAGGACCCTGAGGATGGCGAGCGCGGAGTTGGCCTTGCACGCGTAATGCACTCTCGCTGGCATGTAGGGCTTGAAGGCGCTCCTGATGCTTCTGTAGTTCTCCCTCACCGCCCTCTCGTCCGTCACGTAGAGAGGGGAGCCGAACTGCTCCACCAGCTCGGTCGCCCTTAGCTTGCCTATGATCATATGTCCGTTCTCGTTGCCGAATTCACGCATGTTACGCACCTATGAACTTGCTGTGCAGCTTCCTGACCACGTCGTTGGCCTTGGCGCTGGGGACGACGAAGTTGAGGGCCACGTCCGAGGCCCCTTCGGATATCATCTCGATGTTCGCCTCGACCTCTGCGGCCTCGTGGAAGACCTTGGCGGAGGCGCCGGTCCTGTTGATGAGGTCGTCCCCGACCGCGCAGATCAGGGAGACGTCCTCCTTAACCGTGACCTTCTCCACCTCCTCGCCCGAGCGTCGGATGCGCTCGCATATCTTCTTGGCCGAGGACGAGGGCACGGCGAAGGCCAAGGTGGAGAGGGAGGTGGAGATGGCGTAGGCCGCGGCGCCGTTCTCCGATATCAAGGCCAGCAGGTGCATGACCAACCCAGGGTTGTACACGATCTCCGAGGAGTACACCTTGACCACGGCCAGGTCGCCCTTGACCGCCACGCTCTTGAGCAGGGAGTCGCCGTTCCTCTTCGAGTCGCGGATGGAGGTGCCCTCCGCCTCTGGGTCGAAGGTGTTCTTGACCTTGACCAGTATCCTCTTCTTGCGGGCGGGCTCGATGGTCCGGGGGTGCAGCACCTTGGCACCGAAGAAGGCCAGCTCCGCCGCCTCCCCGTAATCCATCTCCCTGATGGTACGCGCCTCCGGGACGACGCGCGGGTCCGCGCTCATGAACCCGTTCACATCCGTCCAGATCTCCAGCACGTTCGCGTCCAGGGCGTATGCGACCACCGACCCCGAGTAGTCGGAGCCCCCCCTGCCGAAGGTGAGGGGGCGGCCCTCCGTGTCGGTGCCATAGTACCCGGTGATGACCAGCGTCTTGCCCGAATGGATCTGGGGCAGGGCGCTGCGCTTGAAGTTGCGCGATGTGGCGTCGAGGTCGGCGGTCCCGTTGCCTGGTGAGCCCATCGCCACGATCCCCGCCTCCTCGGAGGTCATGGCCATGGCGTCGACCCCGTTGGACTTGAGCAGGTAGGCGACCATCAGCGAGGACAGCCTCTCCCCCCACGAAGAAATGGTATCGTGGAGGATTGCCCGGGATGAGGGCTCCTGGTACCTGTCCAAGGCCTGCCTGAGCCCGGCCACCCGGACGCGCAGCTTGGACTCCAGGTCCTCCAGCGCGTCCTCTGATATCATGGGCCTGACCGCCGAGGTGTGCTTCCACAGGAGCTCGTCGAAGAAGGCGTCGCTCGCCCCCTGCTCCTCCATCATCAGGCCAATCAGGGAATTGGTCACGCCGGACATGGCCGATACCACCAGCGCCTTGCTGTCCCCTTCCTCCTTGACCACCTTCGCGAGGCTGCGCAGGGCGCGCTCGCTGCCCACGCTCGTACCTCCGAACTTCATGACCTTGATCAAAGCCCCAGCACCTCTGCCATGCTGTGCACCTTGCCGTCCCGCCTGGCCGAGACCCAACGGATGGCGGTGAGGCAGCCCTCGGCGAAGGTCTCGCGAGAGTGCGCCCGATGGGTGAGCTCGACCCTCTCGCGGTTTCCCGCGAAGATGATGGTGTGCTCCCCCACCACGTCCCCGGCCCGGACGGCGTGGACGCCGATCTCCCGGCCCCTGGCGCCCACCAGGCCCTGGCGACCATACACAATGGAATCGATCCCCGTCACCTCGGACACGATCTGGGCGGCCTTGGTGGCGGTCCCGGACGGCGCGTCCTTCTTCTTGTCGTGATGGGTCTCGATGATCTCGATGTCGTAGTTCTCCAGGACGGCGGCGAGTACGCCGCACATCTTCCAGAAGACGTTGACCCCCACGGAGAAGTTGGGCGAGATCACCGCCGAGATGTTGTTCTCTTGCACCCCGGCCTCGAAGGATCTCAGCAAATCCTCGGGAAGACCGGTGGTGCCGACCACGCAGTTGATGCCTAGCGGGGGCACCCTGACCAGGTTCTTCGCCGCCGCCGAGGGCGAGGTGGCGTCCACGTAGACGTCGGCGCGCTCCAAGGCCTTTTCCAGCTCCGAGGAGGGGTACAGCCTGACACCAGGGAACAACTCCTTCCCGGCGTGGCCGCCGCTGTCCGATACCGCTCCCGCGACCAGCTGCATGTCGCTCTGCTGCCTCACCAGCTCGCATATCATGGAGCCAAGTCTTCCCGTGGCTCCGCCAACTACCACCTTGATCATGCCAACACCTTTCCTTCGATTGGATCGGGAGAACGATGAGGCTCGGGCCTCACTTGAGAAGCCCGAGATCCGCCAGGGTCTTCCTCAGGACCTCCTGGTTGGATGGTTCCATCTCGCACAAGGGCAGGCGGAAGACCCCTGAGGGCTTGCCCATCATGCGCAACGCCGTCTTGACTGGGATCGGATTGGTCTCCAGGAAGAGGTTGGTGAACAAGGGCAGGAGCCGGAAATGCTCCCTCCGTGCCTCCTCCCACTTCCCTTCCAATGCGAGCCTGACCATGGAGCTGACCTGCGAGGGGGCCACGTTGGACGCAACCGATATGACACCCCTTCCTCCAAGTGCCATTATAGGGAACGTCAGGGCGTCGTCGCCCGAGATGACCGAGAACCCCTTGGGTGCTCTCTCCAGTATGGACATTATCTGGGCCATGTTCCCGCTTGCCTCCTTTATGCCCACGATGTTCGGGTTCTCCGCCATCTTCAGCACAGTGGAGGGGTTGATGTTGCTGCCAGTCCTCCCTGGTACGTTGTAGACGATGAACGGCACGTCCACCGCCTTGGTTATCGCCTCGTAGTGCTTGAGGAGCCCCTTCTGCGTCGGCTTGTTGTAGTAGGGGGAGATGGAGAGGATGGCTGACACCCCCAGGTCCTTCGCCCCCTTGGACAGGTGTATGGCCTCGCTGGTGGAGTTGCTGCCCGCGCCGGCCACCACCTTGGCCTTCTTGACCTGGTCCACGACGATCTTGATCACCTTGAGGTGCTCGGCGTGGGAAAGCGTGGCTGACTCCCCGGTCGTTCCCACGGGGACGATGAAGTCCACTCCGTGCTCCTCCTGGAAGGTGACCAGGGACCTCAGGCCCTCCTCGTCGACCTCCCCGCTCTCCTTGAACGGCGTCACTATGGCCGTACCTGTTCCCTGGATCATTCGCTCACCCCGAAGTGCTCCTTTAAGATTAGTCTGGTCCGCGTCGATTGTACGTTCTCGAAGTGCCGAATGCGCTCGATTATATCGTTGAGCTGTGGCGACGAGGTGACGTCGATGATGGCCACGATGTCCTCCTCACCCGTCACTTCGAATACCTCGGAAACGCCATCGAACTTCGCAATCTGATTCGCGACATCCGAGGTGTTCACGTTCACATCGATCTTCACCTCGATGATGGCCTTGACGTTCTTGGAGCTGGTCTTAATGGTGAAGCTCTGGATCACTCCCTCCTCGAAGAGCTTCCTTACCCGGCTCCGGATCGTGCCCTCTGAGACCTTCAGTTCGTCCGCGATCTCAACGAAGGGCTTCCTGGAGTCCTTCTTGAGGATCTCAATGATGTGCTCATCTAAGTGATCGATCATTAGTATCCGCCTCTTTCGCTAATATCCTGCATTTTTTCGTATGTTTTTTTACGATAAAGGAAGAACCTTACTTAATACTTCCGAGAAACAGCAACACCATAAAGTGTTTGCATAGGTTCAATGGGACAGCTCGCCGACTACGCCAACGGATTTGACGAACTCCTGCCAGCGCTTCTCGTCCTGGACCCTGCTCATCAGCGCCCTGGCCTTGAGATGGGCGTCCGCCCCTCTTGAGGTCCGAATCTCGTCCACGGCCCTCATCAGGCCGCAGATCTCGTCCAGCAGCATGTGGGCCTGCCCTTTGGTAAGGTTGCCCTCGCTCTTCAGGGAGGTCTCCAGGCTCCGGGCCTTCCTCTGCATGGCGTCCGCCAGCGACAACGCTTCGAGGACCTCCTCGTCCGAGGGATGCTCCTTGCTGACGAAGTTGAATATGATGTCCCGAAGGGGCACCTTCTCGCCCTCGATGATCTCCTCCTCCGGGATGAACTTGCCCAGCCAGAAGAGGGCCGAGTGGATCCTCGCCAATATCTTGGCACGGTCCTGGTCGGTCAATGGGCTCGAGTCCAGGTCCCACTTGTCCTCGGGGGCGGACATGGACTACTTGTACGGGAAGGAGCGCAATGGTCCGTGGCCGAGCAATGTCCCGCCCATGGACCTGGCGCGGATGATGCCCCTTAGGGGGACGCCGTCGACCTCGTTCTGGCTGCTCTTGTTTACGATGACCACCATCAGCACGGGCGTGCCCCCTGCGGCCCGCACGTCCTTAATGGCCTCCTGGGCCGTGGCCCCGGTGGACATGACGTCGTCGACGATCACCACCTTCTTGCCCTCGACGGAAGCGTAATTGCCGCTGATCGAGCCGCCGGCCTTGCCCCGCTCCACCGGAGGCTTGTAAATGGCCAGCTCGGAGTCGAGCATGTCGGAGATGTAGGTGGCGAAGGACACGCCGTTGACCGCTATCCCCATGACCACGTCGACGTCCAGGTCGCGCTTCTCCATCTCCTCCACGATTAGGTCCGACAGGATCTCGCTCATCATGGCGATGCGCGCGCCATACACCCCCAAGCTCCTCCAGCCGATCTTGATGTCACTGGGCGGCAAGGTGCCATCCATGCCCTCCTCTAGAAGGTACCTGACGGTATCGACGGAGACGTGCAGCTCGTCCCCGATTTCCCTCTCGTTCAAGCCCCTCTCCTTGTACTCGCGTGCCTTGTTCGCCAAGTCCTTCACGTCGACCATCGGACCACCGCTTGAACATCAGGAGGCACCGTAATTAAGGTTTCCGTCCCTGCTGGATAACCATCCGAGGGCTAAGGCGCAAGCGGCCTATACGTAGAATGTCATTTCCGGCATCAGAGGCGTGCCCTTGGACAAGACGGACGTCACTCTTTCTATGCTCCTGCTCATGAACTCCAGGACATCCTACCGGGACCTGGCGGACAAGTTAGGGCTCTCCGTCAACGCGGTGCACAAGCGCATCCAATCCATGATGGAACAGGGCGTGATCCGCACCTTCGAGACCCGGCTCAATCTACTGGTCACTGGAGGCGTCATCGTCTGGGTGTTCGGTCATTCCGAGAAGATGGAAATGGAGGAGATCAGGACCCTCTTGCAGAAGAACAGGAACGTCTATTGGATGGCGGTGACGGGTGCGGATTACCTGCTCGTAGGGTTGTACATTAAGGACCTGGTCGAGCTTGATATTAACCTTAGGGACGTCGTGCTGGATTGCGGGATGAAGTCCCCCTTCATCGGGATCATTCCCTTCCCTAATGTTTTAGATCCGGGGAAGGAGCTGAATCAAGCTGATTTCAGGATCCTCAGGTCCCTCGCTCACGATTCCAGGAAGACGGTTGCCGAGGTGGCCCAGGAGACCTCCCTTTCGGCTAAGACCGTGCGCCGCAGGCTGGAGCGGATGGAGACCAAGGGCATGATCGAGTACACCATCAACTGGTATCCAGACGAGTCCAATGACATAATGACGTTCTTCCAGGTCTTCCTCGAGCCGGGAGCCGATAAGTATGCCGTCGGGCAGAGCCTGTTCTCCAAGAACAACCCCGAGATCATTTTCTACCAGGCCTTCAGCAACGTTCCAGATCAGCTGATCCTGGTGTCATGGTCCCCCACCACCAAGGAGCTGAAAGTGCTGAGGGAGAGGCTCGCCTCCGAGCCAGGGGTGGCCCATCTGGTCCCTAACATCATCTACTCCGGGTACATCTTTCCCACCTGGCGCGACGACCTTATAGAGCAGGGCGCCAAGAGGGTCGGTAAGCCTCTTTAGCATCCAGATCATCGTAAGATTCCTTTTTATGAACCGCGGGGTGTACAAAATGACCCTTCCTCGGTGGAATTCCTTTCCTTTCTTCACCTAGTCCTTGAACATGAGAAGATTACCTCGGAAGCGCTCGCAGCTTCGGTGCGATCATGCAGGAGAAAATCGCGATCGAAGTCGAAGGGCTGGAAAAAGAGTTCGGAGAGGTCAAGGCCCTGAAAGGCCTGGACCTTAAGGTAGAGTCGGGCCAGTTATTCGGCCTGCTCGGTCCTAACGGCGCTGGGAAGACCACGCTCATCAGCATAATCTGCGGTCTACAGAAGGCTACCTCGGGCAGATGCTCCGTCCTTGGCCAAAGCGTGCCGGGGCATCTCTCCGAGGTAAAGGGAAAAATGGGCGTTTGTCCTCAAAGCGGAGCTGTCTTTGGGCAGCTCACGGGCGCTGAGAATGTGGAGCTGTTCGGCCGCCTTTATGGCCTTTGCAAGGAGGAGGCTGAGGATAGGGCTGCGGATCTTATGGAAAAGGTTGGTCTGGCCACTGAATCGGACCGCAAGGTGAGAGGATACAGCGAGGGCATGAAAAGACGACTAAGCCTCGCAATGGCCATGGTGCATGGGCCAGAGCTCGCCTTCTTGGATGAGCCAACCGTGGGCATGGATCCCCAGAGTCGGAGAGCGGTTTGGGAGCTCATTCGCCAGTATCGCGCTCAGGGTTGCACCATCGTGCTGACCACCCATTACATGGAGGAGGCCGAGCATCTTTGCGATAAGGTCGGGGTGATCGATCACGGACAGCTGATCGCGCTCGGAAGCCCTTCCGAGCTCATCTCGAGATACAACAAGAAGGACCTGGAAGAGGTATTCATCGCTCTTACTGGACGCCGAATAATGGAGGCGATCTGAATGAAGCTTGGAAGGTGCTTCCCAGTCATGGGGATGGAGCTGAGGAAGGTCGTCAGGGAGCCTTCGGCAATGTTCATGGCCCTGTTGTTCCCGATAGTCCTTACCTTGGCCTTCGGCGTGTCGTTTGGGGGCGCGGGCGGAGGGGGGGTCAGCTACTCCGTCGGCGTCATCGACCTTGATCACAGTGGATGGTCACAGAATCTTCAGGCGAACCTTACAGCCACGAAGATACTTACCCTAAATCAATACAACAACCTTGAAGCAGCAAGCCAAGACATGAGGCAGGGCAAATTGGACGCGCTCCTGGTCATCCCTTCTGGCTTCGGAATCGCCTCCCAGTCGTACGTTGACCATCCCAATGAGCCAGGAAGCTGGGACCAAGCCCAGGTGCAGATATACCTCGACCAGGCGTCCCTATTCGCAACTCAGGCCATCCAGCCTTTGGTGGCGAAGACCATGGATGACATGCTGGCGCCCAGCGCCTCAGTTCCCACGCTCCCAGTCACCCTCTCCGAGCCCCAGTTCGTCGGGACGGACCAAACCAGCGCTTTCGATGTGATCGCCCCCGGGATGTTCGCGTTCGCCTCCATATTCCTGATAATGATCGTGGCCGGCAGCTTCACCGGGGCCAGGGAGAGCGGGCAGCTCAAGCGGCTGAACGTCACCCCCTTGACGGCCGGGGAGTTCATCATGGCCAACATCGGTGCGAACATGGCCATAGCGGCCGCGCAGACAGCGCTAGTTTTCGTTATGGCCGTGGTCATGGGCTGGAACCCAGGGGGCGGAATCGAGGCGTTCCTCTTCGGCGTCTTAATCCTCCTGGTCTTCTCCGTTTGCAACGTCGGTTTCGGATTGATAGCCGCGACCATGGCCAAGACCCAGAGCGCCGCCACAGGCATGGCCTTCATCTTCGTCATCCCGCAGATGTTCCTAGGGACGTTCGTCGGTTCGATGCTGGGCGGCGCCATCGCCCAGCTCCAGAAGTTCGTGCCCGCCTATTACGTGACAGACGCCCTTACCTCGGTGTTCGTCCGGGGAGCGGCAGTGACCAGCTACGCTGTGATGATGGATTTCGCAGTGGTGATGATCAGCAGCCTGTTGGTAGTGGCGGCTGGCATCTTGCTGTTCCGGAGATATGGCAGCAGGTGAAGGATGAAAATAAATTCGAAGCAGCTGGCGGAGCTGAGGGCCATGGCGCTCACTTCGCAGGATGGTGAAACCTATCGTGCGCTGATTTCCAACCAAGAGGCCCGCGCAGGGGTAGTGGCTCGTCGGAACGGCGAACGGAGGATGATTTACCTCCTCGAGGTGAGCATAAATTCCGAGGCCTCGCTGGTCGATGCCTCATCTCGGACCGGCAAGGGCTCGCGAATCATCTTCGAGGAAATGCGGAGAGAGGGATACCTGCTGACCTTCGAAGACGGCCATATCTCGACCTTCGAAAAGGCCGTTCTGCCCAAGGAACTGAACGCAGAGGTGGACAGGCTCCTACTCATACTTGGTGATCGAGCGAACGAGCAGCCATAGAGTGCGGTTCACCTGGGCCTGGAGACCTGCGCCCTCCGCTCTCAAAACCAGCTCCCCGGAGATCTCGTCGATCTCCGTCCTCTTTCTCCTCTCCAAATCTTGTAGCATGCTCGATTTGTTGTCCGAGGTCCTGCGTAGCACCAGCTTGACACGCTCGAACACGTCCTCGCTTCCTAGGCTCAGGCCAAGGGCTTGAGCGACCCTCTCCCCCTCCCGACATGCCATCTCGGCGACCTTGAGCAGGCCATCGTCCTTGAGGATCCTCCCGTTCTTGCAGCGGACGAGCGCCGTGAGGGGGTTGATCGAGGCATTGATTATCGTCTTGGCCCAGACCTCGGCCATTATATCCTTCGTTACGTAGGAGTCAAGTCCCACCGAGTTGAAAGCCTCGGCCACCTTCTCCGCGTTTACGGCCTCCCCTTTCAACGTCCCGAAGTAGGTGTCCCCCTCCCCCGCATAGTACACCCTTCCGGGGCTGGACATGGTGGCGCCCAGTGAGGTCACGCCGACGACCGCATTGCCTGGATATGCGTTGGTGACGAGCTCGGCGTTCCTCAAGCCGTTCTGCAAAGATACGACCAACGTGTTCTCGGTGACTAGGGGCTTGATCGCCTCCAGCGCGGCTACAGTGTCATAGGACTTGACCGTGACGAGGACCATATCCCCTGGAGGGAGCCCTCGAATGCTATCGGTCGCATGAGGCACGACCACGGCCTCGACCATGCCGGCGATGGTCAGGCCGCTCCCCTCTATCGCCTGGACATGAGGCTGTCGTCCGACAAGGACGACCTCATGGCGACGGGTCAGCAGCCCACCGACCAGGCTCCCGAGCGAACCAGCACCAAATACGATCACCCTCATCGATCCATCTCCAATGCCTTCCGCTGCTTCGTGGCCATGATGTGCGCCAATCGCGATGGCTCCGGTACGCCGTTGACCATGAGCCTTTCACATATCGCGCAGGCGGTCTCCAGCGACACCCGATGGCCTACTGATACGAAAACCTCTTTCCTCCCCTTGGTCCTGAGCCTCATCCCCCTGACCTTTCCGTCGACAAGCACCTGGGCCCTCGCTCCGGAGCCTTCGAGCTCCCCGACCAACAGGCTCTTGGCAGCTCCGATCGTCGCTGTATCCAGGCATACCCCGATCTGGCTGGCAATCCCGAACCCCCTTGGATGCAGGACGCCCTGCCCATCGATGAGGGTGATGTCGCCTTCGTCCCGCCGATGGACCTTCCTCACCAATGGCAGCTCCCGGTACCCTAGGTATCCTGGTATATAGGGGAACCTGACCGGGCCGACTGCCGACCTAATCTCGACGGTCTCGAGGCTTTGCAGATCCATTCGGACCAAGGCGACGCAGCCCCTCTCGTTCGCATACGATACATCAATGCCAGCGACGCAATCCGATGCTCCGAAATCGTCAGATTCGATGACGGAGGAGCGCAGCGCCACTTGCTCCTCGCGCAGTTTCAAGAGGATTGGGTCGATGTCGAAACCCGAGAACCTATGGTGGTCGAGGTTCTCCACCCCTCCGTTCCGGACGAGCAGGCCTTCGTCCTTGAGCCTCTTTGCCACGCCCGAGGACGCGGAGCGCGCATCCCAACCTCCAATCTTTCCCTCGGCATCGACCACCCTGTGCCTCGGGACATCGTCGCGGTCGTAATTGGATAGCACCTCAGCCACCGCCCTGGCTGCCCTGACATCGCCCAGCGCCTTGGCCACGTCACCGTAGGTCGTCACCTTGCCCGTGGGCACCTGGCGCACGGCATCGTATATCATCCCGATCAGGTCCACGTCCTCGCTACATCTCACGGACGGAGACGCCGCTGCCCTCCCCCCTCATCTCGAAGAATGTAGGCCCGCCCACCGCAGGGAGGGAGACGTTGTGGACCATGACCTCGGCACCCTTTGCGCCGTAGTCCTCCAGGCTCCTCTGCCTCTTGGCCAGTACGGCCCTCTTCCTTCCCCTGTGGGCGTGAGCGTGCAGGACCAGGTCCGGCCTGCGCTCCAGGATCAAGCTCTCAAAGGCCAATGACCCCATCTCCGGGAACGAGCCAGCCCTCTCCCCTTCCAACGTCGCATAGGTCGGGGCGTAATGCATGAGCAGTACCAGGACATCGGAGTCGCCCTTCTCCAATAGGGCGGCCACCTTGCTAAGCCTCTCCTTGTACCTCGTCCAGATATCGGGAACGTTGGTGCGCTGCCACCAGGTGGGGCGGTCCAAGGAGCCAGTGGTCCCTACCACCCTCACCTTGAGGTCGTCGAACCTCAGGTCCTTTACCTCCTCCTCCAGGAAGACGACCCGGAACCTCTCCCTGTACTCGCCATGGGATGAGTCGTACTCCTCGTTCCCGAACACCGCCAGGATCTCGGCGTTGGTCAGCTCCCTGATGGTTCCAAGCACCTGGCCGCATGTCTCCA
>DATIXC010000178.1:0-6023 GCA_035518995.1 Methanomassiliicoccales archaeon
TCATATCACGATGAATGGCCAATACCGAGCCGGAGTTGATGGTCAACAAGATCGCCTCGACGGTCTATGAAGTCAGAGCCTCACAGCATCCTTACTTCGCTTCTCTCCCCGACTCAGCTTCTTTTTCTCAGCTAACCGGATCTAACAATCAGAACCTTGGCGAAAAGCACGCTCAGGATTCATGAACAGCTTTGCCATCAACAAAGAGTTCGGTATGCGAGAATCCACCAGCGCTGATCTCCACATGATGCTTTTCGGAACTTCCCACCTCGAATTGGAATTTCTTACCCTGTGGCGAAAAATGAGGCTCATCAACCACCTTTTCTCCATCTATTTCGATGGTGATGTGTTTCCAGAACAGACTATTATCAATGACGATAACGTGCTTTTCAGTCTCGCCTATAGCAAACTTGGCCTTTGCCATACTGCTCACCTTTCCTCCATCATTGGTCATGTTCTTTATAGCGCCATCTGGTTCAATGGTATTGTCCAGTCTTCCATTCAACAGGCATTCTTCGCCCCTTAAAACTTCCATCGTGCAATCCTCTTTTAATCATGGATGGGCTGTCGGGGATTGACTAGTCATCGGGTGATAGCGCTCTCCCCGTCAGATTTATAGAGCAAATCAAGGGTCGCATATCTGTTTGCTTAGAAGGTAAAAAAAGAAGGGGGAGGCGCCGAAGCGCCGGAATGAATCGTTTGGCGTTTCAGGTCAGCTTGCCGCTGAAGAAGGAGGCGTAACCGGACATGTCCAGAAGCCCGTGGCCGGAGAGGTTGAAGGCGATGACCTTCTGCTCGTTCTTCCTCTTCGCCTCTTCCGCAAGGTCGATGGCGACTCTTATCGCGTGCGTGCTCTCGGGGGCGGGGATGATCCCCTCGGTCTGAGCGAACAGCGCCCCCGCGGAGAAGGTGTCCACCTGCTTGACGCTCTGCCCTTTAATCAAGCCCAGCTTTGCGGCCAGGCTTACCGTCGGGGCCATGCCGTGGTACCTCAGCCCGCCGGCGTGGATGGGGGAGGGCATGAAGTCCTTGCCGAGAGTGTACATCTTGAAGAGCGGGGTCATTCCAGCGGTGTCGCCGAAGTCGTACCGGTACTCGCCCTTGGTTATGGACGCGACTGACTCTGGCTCGGCGGCGATGAACTCGGTGTGGAGTTTCCCCTTGATCTTCTGGCCCAGCATCGGGAAGGTGAAGCCGGCGAAATTGCTGCCCCCGCCGGCGCAGGCGATCATGTAGTCGGGGACGACGTCGATCATCTGGAACTGCTTCATCACCTCTTGTCCTATGACCGTCTGGTGCAACATCACGTGGTTGGCCACGCTGCCGAGGGCGTACTTGGCCTTCTCCCCCTTGACCGCGGTCTCGATGGCCTCGCTGATGGCGATCCCCAGGGACCCGGTGTTGTCGGGATTCTCCTTCAGCAGCTTCCTGCCGAACTCCGTCTCCGTTGAGGGGGAGGGGAACACCTTCGCGCCGTAGGTCTCCATGACGTAGCGGCGGTAGGGCTTCTGGTCGTAGGATATCCTGACCATGAATACCTTGCAGTTCAGGTCGAACATCTTGCAAGCAAGGGACAAGGCGGATCCCCATTGCCCCGCACCGGTCTCGGTGCAGAGGTTCTGTATTCCCTCTTTGAGGTTATAGTAGGCCTGGGCTATCGCCGTGTTGGGCTTGTGGCTGCCTACCGGCGAGAGGTCCTCGCGCTTGTAGTATATCCGCGCGGGCGTCTTGAGCGCCTTCTCCAGCCTGGTCGCTCTCACCAACGGGCTGGGTCGGTTGAGCATGACCAGCCGATCCCTCACCTCGGTCGGGATGTCGATGTAACGCTCGGTCGACATCTCCTGGCGGATAACCTCGTCCGGGAAGATGGCGCGCATCTCCTCAAACTTGATCGGCTCGTTGGTTCCGGGATTGAGAGGAGGGGGCAGCGGCTCAGGAAGGTCGGCTGCGATGTTGTACCATTTCTTGGGGATGTCGTCGATCCCCAGCGTGACGCGGAGGTCAGATGGGTATGTCATGCCCCGGGATAATTCATCTACAGTATATAACACTTATGTCATATAATGTATTTATATATACATTATTATTAAGAGAACCCTTAGACCAGCTTGTATCTGAAATAAGTGCATCTCGAAACACCCAGCACGAAAAAAGAGGAGGGGGACCGACCCTGTCCAAAATGGGAGAGGGGGAAAGCACCTAACGGAGGGAAAGGCTGCTAGTCACGGGCAGAGTCGGTTGTGTGCGAGGCGCCGATTCCTCGGCCCCTCGCGTCTACCATATTCGTCCTGCCGTGCTTATAAACGTGAGGAGCTGGCAATCAAAAGTGATTATAGTTTTATTCGAGCATCTGGCTAGCTAGTGGCGTACCCGCAGGCTGGGCATATGAAGACCCCCTCCTCGTAGCGCATGGACGATCCGCAGTCCGGGCACGGTGCCTGATATCTGGCGGCGGTGAGCACCTGGCCCGGCCTCGAGCCCTCCCTATATATGGTTATGCCCTTGCAACCCGAGGAGTGGGCCAGGAGGTAGACTGACCGGACCTGTTCCACAGCGCTCTCAGCGGGCAGGTTGATGGTCTTGGAGACGGCGTTGTCCACATGCCTCTGGAAGGCGGCCTGCATGCTGACCTGCTCCTCGATGGGCACGTCGAACGAGGTGACGAAGATCTGCCTCACATCCGCGGGGATGGACTCGTATCCGGCGATGGAATGGCTCCTAGCCAGTATCTCGTTGAGCTGGTCGTCGTAGAAACCTCTCCTCTTGGCGATCTCCAGGAAGTATGGATGGACCTCCCTGAGGTGGGACCCCTCCATGACGTGCTTGACGTAAGACAATGCGTAGAGGGGCTCGATGCCGCTGGAGCATCCAGCGATCATGCTTATCGAGCCCGTGGGGGCGATGGACAGCACGGTGGCGTTGCGGCTGGGCGACTTCCGAATGCTCTTGCCTATGTTGGGGAAGTCCCCCCGGTCCTTGGCGATGCGCGAGGAGGTGGCCTCGGCGTGCTTGCGCACGAAGACGATGAGCCTCTCGGCCATGTCGAGGGAGTCCTGCGACCCGTACCTGATCCCGAGCTTGACCAGCATGTCGGCGAAGCCCATGACACCGAGGCCGACCTTCCTGTTACCATGGACGATGGCGGTGATCTGCGGCAGGGGGTACTTGCTCACGTCGATGACGTTGTCCAGGAACCTAATCCCAAGGTCCACGGTCATGGCGAGCCTGTTCCAGTCCACCTGGATCTCCGAGCCCTCGACGAGCATATGGTCGAGGTTGATGGAGCCCAGGTTGCAGGCCTCGAAGGGGAGGAGCGGGACCTCTCCGCATGGATTGGTCGACTCGATCTCGCCCATGCCTGGAGTGGGATTGGAGCGATTGATGGCGTCCAGGAAGACCATGCCCGGGTCGCCGGTCCTCCACGCCGAGCTGCAGATCTGGTCGAGGATGGAGGAGGCGTCCCTCTTACCCACCTTCTTGCCGGTCCGCGGGTTGACGAGGTCGTACTCCTCCCTGGCCTTGGCCTTGGCGATGAACGAGTCCGTCGCCGCCACGGAGATATTGAAGTTGGTCATGGAGCGCAGGTCGTCCTTGAGATGGATGAAGGCCTCGATGTCCGGATGGTCCACGCGGAGGATGCCCATGGACGCGCCCCTCCTCCTCCCTCCTTGCTTGATGGCCTCGGTGGCGGCGTCGAACACCCTCATGAACGAGACCGGCCCAGAGGCGATGCCCATTGTCGAGCGCACCACGTCCCCCGCCGGCCTCAGCTGGGAGAAGGAGAAGCCGGTCCCGCCCCCGCTCTGGTGGATGACGGCCGCGTACTTGACCGCGTCGTAGATGGCTTCGATGCTGTCCCCTACTGGAATAACGAAGCAGGCCGCCAGCTGCTGTATCTCCGTCCCGGCGTTCATCAGGGTGGGGGAATTGGGCAGGAAGTCCAGGCGACGCATGGCCGCGTAGAACTCCGCCGCTTCGGCTTTGGCGGACCTGCCGTCATGGTAGAGGTCGTTGGCGGAGGCCACGTTCCTGGCGACCCGATGGAAGAGCTGGTCGGGGGTCTCGGCGACCTTCCCGTCCTCGCCGCGCACCAGATACCGGTGCTGGAGCACGACGAGGGCGTTCGCTCCCAGCTCAGGGAAGTCCCGGGCCGCCATGGTTGCCAATTCCACCTCCGTCGAGATAACCTTTCCCCTCGGCTGGAGCCGAGCATTCCTTAATACAGGGTAAGGCGTTCTAGCCTCGGAGGCAGGCCCTCTTGCACTATGGAGCCAGCACGCACCTGCGCCCCGATTTGGTGATGTCCAAGGCGGTGGAGTACTTCTCCTCGCTCGGGCTCAGAGCCGCGAAGCGGTCGGCAAGCACCCTCACCATGGAGGGTGCGAAGGGGCGGGTGGCCATCACCCTATCTCTGGGTTCGGAGACGGAGGTGGACATAGTGACCCATGGTTACAATCAAGAGGCCAAGGAATTCCTCCAAAGGATCGGATGAGTCGATGGTCGAGAATGCCAACCCGAGGTCGAACGCACCTCCAGTCGTCGAGGAAGGGAAGGAGTACAAGCTGACAATCGTGGACATGGGCAAGCAGGGCGACGGCATAGCTCGCCTTCAGGGCCTGGTCATCTTCGTCCCTGGCGCCAAGCCAGGCGAGGAGGTCGAGGTACGCATCAAGAAGGTGGGGCGCAACTGCGCCTTCGCCGAGAAGGTCGTCAAGGAAGAATCGGGCCAGGGATAATTCCCTACACGCAGACAAGCGGAATGGTGGGTTCAAGCTCGCTCGTCATTCAAGCCTTGGCGGTGCTGTCGACCACTATGTCCGAGACCTTCTCGAGCTCCGACACCGAACGCTCCCTCATGTTCCTTGGATCGACCGAAAGGATGAAGTTGGTCCCGTAGGCGTTCAACTTGGAGCGCGCCCGCTTCAGGACCTCGAGCACAGGCCTTAGCCCATTCCACATCTCCAGGACATCGAGGCCATTGAGCGCAACGATTCCGTCGGGGGATTCCTTGAGGAACTCGTTGACCCGCAGCTCGAACACCTCGAGATTCATAGGGGGGATGCAATCGTCGTCCGGCCTGGGGCTGAGCCACAACGTCCTCAGCGCGTCCTCATCGAAGTCGAACTGCATCTTAAGCTGCTGAGGGGGGTGCTTGGAGATGTAGAGCGCCTCCCTGCCGTCGGAGAGCTCCTTGCGTAGGATCTGGTGGGTCCTCAACGGAACCCTCTCCTCGAAAAGGTACAATTTGCCTTTGGAAATCTTCAAGCTCCGCTCCTCCCCCTATCATCGAGAGCTTCTATGTTCTTGACAATTTCTCGCTATTAAGTTCATAAATATTGAATTTTTCGTAAAAACAGCGAAATTGTTTTGTTATCTCAAATATGATTTTCGGTCACAGGATCAAATTCATTGATGCGGGCTATTATTTTTGTGAAAGGGCCAGGTGAGGGTAGTAGGCCCCCTTCTGTTTCAGGCGGCATTCAACTAAGCGCCCTACCCGTCGGTCGCGAGAGGTTCATCCCGACTGTTTGGACTTGCTCTGGTGGGGTGTCGCCGTTTCATCAAATCCTTGGACAACGTCACCGCCGGGCGGATCATCCTCGACCAAGGCTGTGTCGTTTCTGTGCCCTTGCCTCGGCTCTCACCGAGCCACTCGCGTGGCCCACCTCTCCCGTAGAGGGGGGACCTTCCTCAGCTGGGCCTCGGTGGAGGCCCTACCGTCGGCCACCCTCCCTCTCCTGGCGAAAGCATCCAAGGATAGGGTTGTATAAATATCTGAGTACGTGATCGATTCTCTCAACCGTTCGCACGATGATCTGACGATATCTGGACACATGCTATCAATTGAAAAAAAGGAGCCCACCCAGAGAGGAAAGGTTAATAACGGACCCTTACATTCCGAGGGCACAGGCAGGGGTAGCCAAGCTTGGCCAAAGGCGCTAGATTGAGGGTCTAGTCCCTAGCGGTCCGTGTGTTCAAATCGCACCCCCTGCACCACACGTTTTCGGTTCTGGGAACGCCTT
>DATIXC010000179.1:0-6363 GCA_035518995.1 Methanomassiliicoccales archaeon
GCGCGAGTGTACGCCGCTTTCGCCGAAGGCTTTGGCAACCGCGACCGCGGCGCCCTGCCCGTCAAAAGAGATGACCGGCTTGATTCCGAAGAGCTTGCTCACGAGGCTCGTTGCGATGCCGACGCGCCCTCCGCGGCGCGCGAAGTCGAGGCTCCGAAGGGATATGAAGACCTTGAGCCGGCCCGCCAGCTCCTCGATCCGCTCCATCATGCTCCTCCCCACCCCTGTCCTCTGCAGGTCCCTGACCACCTGGATGGAGACGACGAACAGGTAGTCGCCCCTTCGGTCCAAGCAATAGTAGCCCACGATCTTGTCGTCGTCCTTGAGCACCTCGGTCACCAGGCCCTGGTCGAGCAGCGTCTCCAGCAGGGTCTCGTCCCTCCATTCCATGCCCCAGGCGGAGAGGATCACCTGGGACATGTTCTCCCTGGTCATCCTCAATAAATAAGGGATGTCCCCGCGCTCGAGGGGGCCGTAGCAGGAAAGGAGCTCCACGAGGCCCCTTAAAAGCGGGCTGTGGAAATAAACTCTTCGCAGGCTTTTTCGGTACGCTGGCTCAGGACAACGGCGAATATCGGAACGAAGTTTTTCTGGCAATATTTTAAATATTGAATGCTTATGATGAGGTGCAGGTGAGCGAACAAATGGTCACCATCACTCCCGAGGCAAACAAGTACATCAACGACCTCATAGCGAAGAACAGCAAGGAGGGCTACGGCATCAGGATTTACCTCTCAGGCATGGGCTGCTCCGGCCCGCAGTTCGGAATGTCCTTCCAGCAAGGCAAGAAGGAAGGGGACCTGGAGCAGAAGTCGGAGGGCTTCAGCGTCTATTACGACCAGGAGACCCGCGAGCTGCTGGACGCTTGCACGGTGGACTTCATCGAGACCCCGTACGGCTCTGGCCTCATCGTCAACAACCCCAACGCCGCGGGATGCGACACCTGCGGTGGCGGCTGCCACTGAGCTTCGGGCACCCGCCCACAATCCTTTTCTATTCTTCTTCTTAATTGGTCAGTCGTGTTCGTGGAGCATCCATTGATCAGGCCCGGCGCCATCGAGGACCGGGATTACCAGAGGAACCTGTCCGAGATCGCGGCCAAGGAGTCCACGCTCGTCGTCCTGCCGACCGGAATGGGCAAGACTGTGGTGGCGCTGAGGGTTCTGGCACAGGTCCTGCATAAGGGAGGCAAGGCGCTATTCCTAGCGCCCACGAAGCCTTTGGTGGAGCAGCACGCCTCCTACCTCAAGGAGTTCCTGGTGGGCAAGAAGGTGGGCGTGATGACCGGGGAGAACCCCCCGGAAGAGCGGGAGACCATCTGGATCGAGAGCGACGTCGTCGCCTCCACTCCCCAGGTCGTCGCCAACGACCTGCGCTACGAGAGGGTGGACCTCCGCGACGTCAAGCTGATCATCTTCGACGAGGCCCACCGCGCCGTGGGCAACTATGCCTACGTGGACGTGGCCCATGCCTACCGCGACTACCATGGCCTGGTGCTGGGGATGACCGCCTCGCCTGGAAGCAGCCGAGCCAGGATCAAGGAGGTCTGCGCCAACCTGGGCATCGACCACATCGAGCTCAGGAGCGAGTCCGACCCTGACGTGGCCAAGTACGTCCACGACATCCAGATCGACGCCATCGAGGTCGAGGTGCCTCCCGACATGAAGCGCGTCATACTCATGCTGCGCTCCCTATTCGACAGGTACGTCGCAGAGCTGGTACAGCTGAAGGCCCTGGACCCGAAGAGGCCGGCGAACCGCAAGTACCTTCTGGAGGTGGGGAGGGGGCTGCAGCAGCGCTCCCGTTCCGGGGAGCGGCACCGCAACCTCTTCCGGGCCATGAGCCTGCAGGCCATGGCGGTGAAGGTGGACCACGCCCTCGAGCTGGCTGAGACGCAAGGAGCGACGGCGCTCCGCGAGTACCTGGACCGCCTCCGTGCCGAGGCCGAGTCCGACGAGGGCTCCAAGGCCTCGAGGGAGATCGTGAAGGCGGCCGAGTACGTCAAGGTCCTCGAGCTGGTCCACCAGATGCGCGGCGAGCACCCCAAGCTCTCCAGGATAATGACCATCGTCGCGCGCCAGATCCAGGAGAAGCCTGAGTCCCGCATCATCGTCTTCACCCACTACCGCGACACCTGCGACCTGATGGCCTCGAAGCTGGCCGAGGTGGAGGGGGCCAAGGTGGCCAAGCTGGTGGGGCAGGCGGACCGAGGCTCGGAGAAGGGGCTGAAGCAGAGGGAGCAGATAGGCGTCCTCGACCAGTTCCGGGAGGGCGCCAGCAACGTCCTCGTGGCCACGAGCGTGGGGGAGGAGGGCTTGGACGTTGCGAACACCGACCTGGTGGTCTTCTACGAGCCAGTGCCCTCGGAGATAAGGTCGATCCAGAGGAGGGGGAGGACGGGGCGCAAGCGCTCTGGAAGGGTGGTGGTGCTGGTGACCAGGGCCACCAGGGACGAGGCCTACCTCTACGCGAGCATCAACAAGGAGAGGGCAATGAGGAAGGGCCTGGACACGCTGCAGCACCAGATGGAGATCGAGGAGGCCCTGCAGAGCGAAGGAAAGGGCGAGGAACCTTCCAAGAGGGACGCCCAGAAAGGCGCGCAAAGTCACCTGCAGGACTTCTGAAGACTGGGAGGGCCGGGGCGGGTCCATCGCCCTAGGAAAAATTGGTTTGGTGTGAATTCAGACTTCTTAGGTTCGTTAAGGGCGGTCTCCTCGCCGCAATGGCTGGAACGGCTTCCTTCAGCGCGCCCCTCGGGCCACGGAATTACCTTTATCTCCATACAGGCGCTCTAACTAGGCATGCTCTTCCAGGAGCTCGCCCAAGTGTACGAGCAGGTCGAGGCGCGTAGCTCCAGGCTCGAGATGACCGACATCCTGGCCAACTTCTTCCGTACCGTCGATTGCGCTTCCCTGCCCAAGGTCGTCTACCTCACCCAGGGGCAGCTCTACCCTGATTTCTACCCCAACAAGCTGGGGCTCGCGGACAAGCTGCTAATGAGGACCATGGTCATGGCCACCGGGATGAAGGAAGAGCAGGTCCAGGAGATCTGGCTTAAGGAGGGCGACCCTGGCGTCGTGGCGCAGAAGGTCTTCCAGACCAGGAAGCAGAAGACCCTGTTCTCAGAGCCGCTCAGCCTGGACAGGGTGTACGAAGGTCTGGTGAGGATAACGGAGGCGGAGGGCGGAGGCTCGCAGGACCTGAAGATGAAGCTCCTGGCCAAGCTGCTCAGCGACGCCACGCCGGAGGAAGCGAAGTTCATCTCCCGCATCGTGACGGGGAAGATGAGGCTGGGTGTGGCGGCGATGACCGTCGTCGATGCCCTGGCTTCCGCCTTCGCCACCAAGGAGGACAGGGATGCGGTGGAGAGGGCCTTCAACATCTCCTCGGACCTGGGCAAGGTGGGCCAGCTGTTGTGCTCCGATGGCGTCCAGGCCGTCAGGGACCTGAAGGTGCAGGTGGGCAGCCCCATGAGGGCCATGCTCGCAGAGCGCCTGCCCTCGCCCAAAGAGATCCTCGAGAGGCTGGGAGGAAAGGCAGCCTTCGAGTACAAGTACGACGGGGTCAGGGTACAGGCGCACATCACCAAGAAGGGCATCACGCTGTTCTCCCGCAGGCTGGAGGACCTGACGGCGCAGTTCCCCGACGTGGCCAAGGCCCTGCGCGAGGCGTTCAAGGGCGATAGCGCCATCGTGGAGGGGGAATGCGTCCCGGTCGACCTGAACACGGGAGAGATGCTACCCTTCCAGGAGGTCTCCCACCGCCGGGGCAGGAAGCACGGCCTGGAGGATGCCATCGAGGACTATCCCGTCAAGGTGTTCCTCTTCGACTGCGCCTTCAAGGACGACGAGGACGTGACCTCGAGGCCCTACCTGGAGAGGAGGAGGATCCTGCAGGAGAGCTTCGAGCGCACCGACGAGGTGCGGTTCTCGGAGATGAGGGTGCTGGAGGACGAGGGGGCGGTGGAAGCGTTCTTCCAGGAAGCGCTCAAGGACGGATGCGAGGGCCTCATGGCCAAGTCCGTCGAGCAGGGCTCGGTGTACCGCGCAGGCTCCCGGGGCTTCCTCTGGATCAAGTACAAGAAGGAGTACCGGTCCGAGATGACCGACACCGTGGATCTCGTGGCGGTGGGTGCGTTCGCTGGCAGGGGGAAGAGGGCCGGGGTCTATGGCGCGCTGCTCATGGCCACCTACAACGACAAGGACGACGTGTTCGAGACGGTGTGCAAGCTGGGCTCGGGTTTCGACGACGAGACGCTGGCCAAGCTCCCGAAGCTGCTGCAGGCGCACCGGTCGAACGGCAAGCATCACAAGGTCCGCTCCAAGATGGAGGCCGACTTCTGGTTCGAGCCGGCGGTGGTGCTCGAGGTGCTGGGCGCGGAGATAACCGTCAGCCCCATACACACGACCGCCATGTCCAAGATCCGGGAGGGGGCCGGGCTGGCCATCAGGTTCCCCCGCTTCACCGGCAGGATCAGGGACGACAAGGACGCGCGCGAGGCCACCACCAGCAAGGAGCTGGAGGGCATGTACCGCAAACAGCTCAAGACGGTCGACGCCTAGGAAATTGAAAAGAAAAGCCCATAAATTGTAATTAAGACTTAAAAAAGGCGTTTTTTTTGTAAGAATAACTTATAAACACGTAAGCGATTCAAATAATCCCAATCAAAACTCTGGACATGGTTACAATGGCCGATTATGAGGAAGTCGCGATCAGGAAGGTCACGATCAAAGACATGACTGCGAACCCCGCCCCCCTGGGGCTGATGGGCTTCGGCATGACCACGGTTCTGCTGAACCTGCACAATGCCGGGGCCTTCGGCCTCACTACGGCGATTCTCGCGATGGGAATCTTCTTTGGTGGGCTCGCCCAGATCATCGCGGGGATGATGGAATGGAAGAAGGGGAATACCTTTGGGACCACGGCGTTCACCTCCTATGGATTCTTCTGGCTGGCCCTGGTAGGCCTGCTCATCCTGCCAGAGCTGGGGATAGGCGAAGCGGCCGATAAGATCACAATGGCCTGGTTCCTGGGACTATGGGGGCTCTTCACAGTCGTGCTCTTCATCGCCACGTTGCGCATGAACCGCGCTCTCCAGTTCGTGTTCGCAACGCTGGCCCTTTTAT
This sequence comes from Methanomassiliicoccales archaeon, assembly GCA_035518995.1. Lineage (GTDB taxonomy): Archaea > Thermoplasmatota > Thermoplasmata > Methanomassiliicoccales > UBA472 > JAJRAN01. The sequence continues at coordinate 5,127 of DATIXC010000179.1, forward strand.
TCTTCACCTTGGCACTGGGGGACGCGCTCAACGATCCCGCCATCACCCAGATAGCCGGCTATATCGGCATCTTGTGCGGTCTGTCGGCGATGTACGCGGGCCTGGGCCAGGTCCTGAACGAGGTCTACGGGCGCGAGGTGGCTCCGTTGGGCCCGGTCAAGAGGGTCGAAAAGGCTCAGGCGAGCGGGGTGGGGGCGGAGACCGCCGAGAAATGATTCAGAATCAGCGCGATGGAAGGGGGGCCAGCAACAGCCTCCCTCCATCCAAAAACTTTATTACCGCGCCTATTATAGCCACCGAGCATGGAGATCGAGCTTCTCGAGAAGGACAAGGACTCCATCAAGATCCTGATCAAGGAGGCGGACATGACCTTGATCTCACCCTTGGTGAAAGAGCTGCTTGAGGACGAGCTGGTCACCGAGGTCAAGTACACGGCCGCGAACCCTGACATCGGGTTCCCCACCTTGTACGTCAAGGTGAGCAGCGGCAAGCCGCAGACGGCCCTCAAGCGCGCGGCCAAGTCCCTTTCCAACACCTTCAAGGAAGCGAAGGACAAGTTGGCGAAGGAACTGAAGTGATCCGTTCTCATGGGATTCCTGGAGTGCAGCACCACTGAGGCCCGGCTCGGGCTCGAGGTATTCTTCACCGACACCCCTGGCATCAAGGGCAGGCTGAAGCGTGAGGTCGAGGACTTCGTGGTGGAGGAGATCTCCCGGCATCCGCCCGAGGACCCATCGGGCAGGTACACCATCGCCAAGGTCACTTCCACCAACTGGGAGACCAACCGCCTGGTGCGCCAGATGGCCCGGCAGCTGGGCATCTCCCGCAACCGCATCTCCTTCGCCGGCACCAAGGACAAGAGGGCCATAACCTCGCAGCTGATGTGCTTCGAGGCCCCGTTGCAGGAGGTCCTCGGCCTGAGGATCCACCAGGTGGATGTCGTTGACGCCTACCGGTCCCGCAAGAAGCTGACCATCGGGGACCTCATCGGCAACTCCTTCAGGATCGTGGTCAGGGACTGCGCCTTCGAGGGAGCGGACCTCGGCTCGGCTACGGCTTCCACCATCCAGAGGCTGGAAGCGCTAGGAGGCTTCCCCAACTTCTTCGGGGTGCAGCGGTTCGGCTCCCTTCGCCCCATAACCCACATCGTCGGAAGGCACATAGTCCGCGGGGAGTTCGAGCAGGCGTGCATGGCCTACGCGGCAAGCCCCGTTCCCGAGGAGGGAGAGGACGCCAG
>DATIXC010000180.1:0-2084 GCA_035518995.1 Methanomassiliicoccales archaeon
ATGGCGGCCTTACCCTCTCCATCCAGCCAGTCGACCCGTTCCTGGACGGCCTGGCCAAGGAGAAGGTCCATCGCGTCGGCAATTCCATGGACTTCACAAAGGATGAATTGCCGGTGGAGACCGAGTACTGGGTCTTCTCCCCTTAGCCTCAGATGAGGTCCAGCGCGTCCTCGACCCTGCCGAGCTCGATGGGCGTGGACTTGTTCCCCACCACCGCGCCCTTGGTGTTGGCGACGATGCACGCTCCGACCAAGGGAGCGCCGTAGTTCAGTGTCCCGATGGCGGCTGGCACTCTTAGCGCGTCCTTGAGGAGCACCATCTCCTCACTGCTGGTCGACGGGTGGCAGAGGACGCCCTTGTTGGTGACGACGCAGGTCGAGCCCACGGTCTTGTGCTCGGCGATGCAGGCCTGGACCACCTCCACCTGCAGCGTCTCCTCCACGCCCTCGACCGTGCTCCGGCTGAGGTCGGGGTTGGCCACGCAGCCGTAGTCGTTGCAGAGGAGGTTGTTACCCGAGGCGTTGACCCGGTCCTCGATCTTGAACACTGGCAGGAAGCCGGAGAGGAACTCCACCTCGGCGCTCGTGGCCATGTTCGAGACCACGGCCCCGTAGGAGTTCATGGAGACCAGGGAGCCGATCAGGTTGGTGCAGGAAAGCGTGGCGCGGTTCACCTGCACCTCTAGCGCCTCGGCTATGTCCCGGGCCATGGAATCGGGGGCGTCGCGGGGCACGAAGGCCACGAACTCGTTGGCAACCGCGTACACCCCTATGTAGGGGTTCCCGTTGTAGTGGCTCAGTCTTATCATGTGAAGCCCTGCTCACTCTTCCGGCAGGGATACCTCGACCAGTCCGTCCTCGAACTTGACCGCCTTCACCCTGACCTTGGAGGGGGGCTTCTTGATGCTCCGGCCCCAGACGTACTCGTTGACCGACTGGTCCATCCAGACGTCCTCGGGCTTGGCCTTCATGTGCTTGGCCACGTACTCCTTGATCTCGGCCACGGCCTTCTCCGCCTTCTTGGTGCGGGGAGCGGCCTTGGTGACCAGCAGGGGGATGGTGTAGATCTGCTCCTCATCCGCCATGTTCCGCATCACTCCTTCAGCTTGTTCTGCCGCCAGGTCCTCCTATGCGGATGGCGGACGAAGGTGCGGTTGGTCCGAAGCATGACCCATGCCGGCACGCGGCGGTTCTGCTTCACCTTGCGGTTGAGCCTGGTCTTCATCGCGGGGGGCTTGTTCCGTGTCATTTGAATGTCACACTCTCTCGATCTTAATCTCTCTCTTCTTCGGCGCTACTCGCCTCAGGATCTCCTTGAGCGTGTTGTCGTCGACCTGCTGCTGGATCCTTCCGGATTGGACCAGGGCTATGAGCTGGTCCTCCACCAGGCGGGCTATGTCCGGGTAGGCCATCCTCAGGTTGGCCATTCGGTCCCGCGCCTGCGGGGTCAGGATCTGGCGCATGATCGCCTGACGCTGCTGGTCGACCTGGCGCTGCTGCTCCTGCGCCATGGCTTGGGCCTCTTGCTGCTTCTGCAGCTCCGCCATCTTGCGGCGCCGCAGTTCCTCCAGCTCAGCGTCCTCCATGTCCTCACGCTCACTTGGCCGCGTCCGCGACCTCCTTGGCTGCAGCGTCCAGGAGCTTCTGCCCCTTGGATGTGACGATGCGCCCCTTGTTCTTGCTCTTGGCCACCAGGCCGGACGCCTCGAGCTGCATGACGCTCTTGCGCGCGATGTTCCTGGAGCCCTTGACCGCCTTGTTGGGCCTGGACCCACGGTCCGCGTAGCCGCCGTACTCCTCGGCGAGCCTCGAGGTGCCGATGGGGCCCTTGATGGCGACCTTGCGCAGGATGGAGGCGGACCTCGTGTACCACCAGTCTCTCTGGACCGGGGCCTTCTCGGTGTGCCTCCCCGTTCTCACAAATTCCGCCCATTCCGGCGGCTTAATCGTGTCGATCTCCCTCAGCTTGACAGCTACCTTGGCGATGAGCTGCTCGGCGGGGACGTCATAGACAGTGACCATTCGTATCTACCTCTGGCGTTGAGCGTAACTCTCTCAACGACCGGACAACTGTGCGCCTAATTG
>DATIXC010000181.1:0-5832 GCA_035518995.1 Methanomassiliicoccales archaeon
TCGACCACGCCACGGGGGTGGTCATCGGCGAGACCGCGGTCATCGGTGAGAACGTGTCGGTCTTCCAGGGGGTCACGCTCGGCGGGGTGAGCGCCGAGAAGGGCAAGAAGCGCCACCCCACCATTGGCGACAACGTGGTCATAGGGGCGCACGCCGTCATACTGGGCGACATCAGCATCGGCGAGAACACCCGCATCGGTGCTGGGAGCGTGGTGATCAAGGACGTGCCCCCCAATTCCACCGTTGTCGGCATCCCTGGCAAGGTGGTGAGGCGGGACGGGCTGCCGGTTAAGGTGGACATGCGTCACGACCAGCTTCCCGACCCATTGCTTGACTCCTTCTCGGACATGAACCACCACATGGTGGAGCTGGAGAAGCGCATCAAGGAGCTGGAGGACCAGCTCGCGAAGCAGAAGTAAAATAACCGTACGCTGTTTGACGGTGCGAGGTAAATCCCTTGTCCCTGAAGGTCTACAACACCCTGAGCAAGCGCAAGGAGGAGTTCAAGCCCATCCATCCGGGCAAGGTCTCCATGTACGTGTGCGGGATCACGGTCTACGACGACATCCACATGGGGCACGCGCGGAGCATGGTCGTCTTCGACATGGTCGCTCGCTACCTCCGGTACAAGGGTTTCACCGTGGACCATGCCACCAACTTCACCGACGTGGACGACAAGATCATCGACCGGGCAAAGGAGCAGGGGGTGCCCCCGCTCCAGCTGTCCTCGATGTACATCGAGCGCTACTTCAAGGAGGCAGACGCCCTTGGCGTCAGGCGCGCCGACAGGTACCCCAAGGCCAGCGAGTACATTCCTCAGATCATTAAACTGGTGCAGGCCCTGGAGCAGAAGGGGTTCGCCTACCGCACCCGGGACGGCAGCGTCTACTTCTCCATGGAGAAGGCGCGAGACTACGGCAAGCTCTCGGGGATGAAGCTTGATGAGCTCAAGGCAGGGGCTCGGATCGAGCCAGGTGAGGAGAAGCGCAACCCCGTGGACTTCGCTCTTTGGAAGGGGGCCAAGCCCGGGGAGATAGCCTGGGACTCGCCATGGGGCCGTGGGAGGCCGGGCTGGCACATCGAATGCTCGGCCATGTGCATGAACCTGTTCGGGGAGACCATCGACATCCACGGGGGCGGGAACGATCTCATCTTCCCGCACCACGAGAACGAGATCCTGCAGTCGGAGAGCGCCACCGGCAAGCCCCTGGCCAACTATTGGCTGCACAACGGCATGCTCACCGTGCAGGAGGAGAAGATGGCCAAGTCCCTCAAGAACTTCTTCACCGTCCGCCAGGTCCTTTCCCAGCACACAAAGGAGGAGGTTCGCTTCTACCTGCTCAACACCCATTACCGGGGGCCGTTGGGATACAGCGACGCCGCCCTGGACGAGGCCGCGGCCTCGCTGAGGAGGCTGCACAACACCTACGCCGAGCTCCGTGCCGCCGCGGCGAGGGCCTCGGGAAACGAGGACTGCAAGGAGCTGGTGGAGAAGGCCAGGAAGGGTTTCATCGAGCAGATGGACGATGACTTCAACTCGCGCGCCGCCATTGCGGAGATATTCGACATGGCCCGGGAGGCGAACCGGCTCATGGCCGAGGGCAAGCTCAGCAAGGAGGGCGCCAAGGAGGCCTATCTGCTCCTCGAGGAGGTCGACCAGGTCCTGGGGGTCCTCCCCTCCGCACCCATCGGCACGGACGACCTGGACGCGGTGATGCAGGTCGTAATCGAGATACGGAAGGAGCTGCGCAAGCGCAAGATGTTCGACCTCGCCGACCAGATAAGGGACAAGCTGGCCGCCCAAGGGATCAAGCTGGAGGACACCGCGGAAGGGGCGAAATGGAAGAGGATCTGAGCATCTGGGCGAGGAAGAAGGCCATCCTTTTGGCTAGGGGGCCGGTCAAGGTCGCACCGGAGCTGAAGCTGCCGGTCCGCCTCAGCCGTTCCACGGCAGGACCTGGCGCGGGCACCACCGGGATAGCGCTGACATTCCACGGGCATCGGGTCAAGAAGGCGATCGTGCGCGAGGGGGGCGATTTCGAGCTCGTCGAGACGGAGGGCCATTTCGCCCTCCTCAAGGACGGCGAGCCGTTCCTCGAGAGTGTGGAGGTGACCCCAGTGCTCTTCCATTCACCGGAGCAGGCCTTCTTCAACATCGAGACCGAGTGCATCTACGACTGCAAGTTCTGTTCCTCCAGGCGCCTGGAGAAGAAGGTGACCAAGAACCTTACCCCGGACAAGATAGTGCAGATGATCGTCGACGCCTCCGCCCGACCGGACTTCAAGGCGGTCGCCCTGACCAGCGCTGTGGTAAAGGACCCTGGGACCACCGTGGGCAAGATGGTCTACATCGTCAAGAGGGTGAGAGAGGCTCTGGGGAGCTCGATCCCCATCGGGGTGGAGCCCTACGTCGACGACCTGGAGCAGATCGACCTGCTCAAGGAGGCGGGGGCCGACGAGATCAAGCTGAACATGGAGACCTGGGACCAGGCGATATTCCGCAAGGTCTGCGGAGAGCTGGACCAGGAATGGATCCTTAAGGCCCTGGAACACTCGGTGAAGGTCTTCGGCCGTGGCAAGGTGAACTCCAACATCATCGTGGGTATGGGCGAGAGCGACCAGAGCGTGTTGGAGGGAGTGGAACGGCTGGCGAAGATGGGGGTGGTCGCAACGCTTCGTCCGTTGCGCGTCAACGAGCTCAACCGTAAGGACATGGAGATGGCGCTGGGCGAGCTCGAACCGGTGAGCGAGGAACGCTTGCTCCGCCTGGCCAGAGAGCAGAAGCGCATCCTGACGGAAAACGGCCTGAGCACCCTGACCTTCGACACCATGTGCAACGCCTGCACCTGCTGCGACATCGTGCCGTTCAAGGACATCTGATCGAGGAACCTTCCGAGTTCTTTTTAGGTTCCCCTAAAAAAGTATAAATAAAAGTTAGGTCTACCTAAATGTTCGATGACCAGCGAGATAACCGAGGAGTACCTGGAAGCCGTCTATGACCTCACTCAGGAAGGTGATGCTGCCAGGACCAACGACATCGCCGAGCGGATGCGCGTGTCCCCCGCCAGCGCGACCGAGATGGTCCAGAGGCTCTCAGGTGAAGGCTATCTCTCCTACGAGCGGTACAAAGGGGTTAGCCTGACCGAGAAGGGCATGGCCGTCGCCAAGAAGATCAAGAGGAAGCATCGCTTGGTGGAAAGGTTCCTGGTGGACGTCCTCGGCGCCAAGAAGGGGGAGTTCCACGACGAGGCCTGCCGATTGGAGCACGCCATCTCGGACGAATCGGAGAGGCGCATCTGCCAGATAGTGAACAATCCCCGCTATTGCCCCGACGGGGACCCCATACCGGAGTGCGAGGTCGGGGACTGCCACATGTGCCAGGACCATCCTTGCCTTCCCTTGGCGGAAATGCGCGAAGGCCAGACCGGGGAGATAACCCATCTCAAATGCGAGGACTCGAACAGGATCAGGAGGCTCATCTCGATGGGGCTGGTCCCTGGCCGAAGCCTCATGTTGGAGGAGAGGACGCCAATGGGAGGCCCTCTGCTCGTCCGCCTTGGGGAATCCCGCGTGGCCCTGGCCAAGGACTACGCCGATTTGGTGATGGTCCAGCCCGAGAGGTCGAAGAAGGGCAGAACGAAGGCGAGCGGGTCGACAGGATAGGTCGAGCTGGATGGAGATCGGCCTCATCGGTCAGCCCAATGCCGGAAAGTCCGCATTGTTCACCAAGCTAACTGGCATAGGGGCGATATCCTCCAACTACCCAGGCACCACTGTCGAGTTCCAAGAGGGCTCGGTGGTGAGGCACGGCGTGCGCTTGAACTTCCACGACCTGCCAGGCACCTATTCGCTCACCGGGATTTCTGAGGACGAGCTGGTCGCCACCACGCTGCTGGCCGAGAAGCAGCTGGAGGCGGTGGTGGCAGTGGCCGACGCCACCAGGCTGGAGCAGAGCCTGGTCTTGATCTTCCAGCTCATCGAGCTCGGCTTCAAGGTGGTGGTGGCCCTCAACCAGATCGATGTGGCCAGGAAACGCTACGCGCTTGACGCCCAACACCTTGAGGAGATCCTTGGGGTCCCGGTGGTCCCGACCGTGGCCATAACCGGGGAAGGGGTGGAGGACCTGGTGGACATGCTCGTCTCCGGGAGATCCAAGGCATCCGAGTTCGAGGTCCGCTACGATCGGCACATCGAGAACTTGCTGGAGGACCTCTGCGTCGACCCCGAATGCATGACCGGCAAGTTCCCCAAGAGGGGGGCTCTCCTGAAGCTTCTCGAGGGCAACAGGTTCTTCGCGGAACAGTTCTCGGATGCTTTCAAAGAAAGGGTTCGCCAGGCCACAGTTGAGTTCAGGGAGGACCACGGCGAGGACATCGAGGTGCACATCAACCGCGACCGATATGGCGAGGCGGGCAGAATCGCCAACGGCGTCATCTCCAACCGTGTCCCTCCGCGCAAGCTCTCCGAGCGGGTCTCGGACGCCACCCTCCGCCCCCACACCGGGATCCCGATACTGGTCGCCGTCCTGGGTGGGATATTCCTGGTCATCGTCTTCGTGGGAGGTTTCGTGGAGGGCGCCCTCATCAGCATCTACAACGCCATCGTGGGCGACCTATTCCTAAAGCTTGCCGACTTGATCGGCGGGACCTTGGGAGGGGCTATCGCCGAGGGCATTAACCTGGCCTTCCAGGCCATCCTGGCCATCGTCATCCCGTACATCATGCTCTTCTACTTGATGCTGGGCATGATGGAGGACTCAGGGTACATGCCTCGGGTCGTTGTGCTTCTGGACGGGGTGATGCATCGCATCGGGCTACATGGGAGGGCGGTGATACCGATGATCGTGGGCATGGGCTGCAACGTCCCCGCGATTCTTTCCACCAGGGTGCTGGAGTCGAGGAGGGAACGCCTGATCCTGGCCATAGTGATCGTCATCGCCGTCCCCTGCTCCGCACAGACCGCGGTGATCATCGGCACTGTGGGCAATTTCGCTGGCGCCGTTTGGGCGCTCGGCATCTACGTAATACTGGTGGCCATCCTCCTGGTTCTGGGAAGGGTCCTGCACCGGTTCCTCTTCAAGTTCGAGCCGACGAGCCTGGCCATGGAGATACCCGAGCTGAGGTGGCCGCAGCCGAGGAATGTCCTTTGGAAGACATGGGTGAGGACGAAGGACTTCTTCGTGGTCGCCTTCCCCATATTGCTGGTGGGCAGCATCGTCCTCGAAATCCTCATGACCTATGGCGTGCTGCAGGCGCTCGTCGCTCCATTGGCCCCTTTCACAGAAGGCTTCCTCGGCCTGCCGGCCATCACCATCGTCGCCCTGATCTTCGGCATTCTCCGCAAGGAAATGGCCCTTCAGATGCTGGTGGTCCTATTCGGCACCGCGAATCTCGCCTTGGTCATGACCCCTGAGCAGCTATTCGTCTTCGCGCTCATCATGGCCACCTATCTGCCATGTCTGTCGGCGTTGCTGGTGCTATCAAGGGAGTTCGGCTGGAAGGACTCATTGAAGATCAGCTTGGCATCGGTGACCTTCGCCTTCCTGCTCGGAGGTCTGGTTAATGCCTTGTTCCAGATCTTCTGACGGATTGAGAGCCAGCCCCGAAGATGGATTTATACCGCCTCGCCGATATGGGTGAACCATGTCCCTCCGTGGCATCCTCTCCTGCGCCAAGGACGCTCTCGTAGTCCGCGAGCCCGTTGACATCGAGTATCAGGTCACCCGAATCCTGTTGGAGAACCAGGGCCGGGTCGTGAGGTTCATGGACCTGGATGGGGGGGAGGCCGTCGGGAATCTATATTCCACGAGGGAGCGAATATGTACAGCCCTTG
>DATIXC010000182.1:0-2589 GCA_035518995.1 Methanomassiliicoccales archaeon
TGCCTCATGATGGTCATGACCTGGTCCACGTCGGAACCGTACGCCACGCCGACCGCGACCGTGATGCGCAGCTTCCGGTCCGGCTCGACCATGTTGACGATGCGGCGGTTGGCGATCTCGTTGTTGGGGATGACCACCAGCTCATCGGTATCGGGATTGTAAAGCTCGGTCGCCCGCATACCGATGTGCCTGACCTCCAGCTGGTCCCCGTCCTCGAGGCGCAGGACGTCGCCCACCTTGAACGGGCGGTCCGCCAACAGCTGAAGGCCGGCGAAGAAGTTGGACAGCGTCGATTGGGCGGCGAAGCCGATCACGATCCCCAGGAAGCCGATGCCTGCGAGGAGCGCGGTGAGGTCATAGCCGAACATCGAGAGTATGGTCATCAGGCCCAGCAAGGGGATGACGATAATCCCTATCTTCTCCAGGAGCGGCACCGCCACGTCATCCATCTGGGTATCGGTCTTCCTGGCATACTCCCGCGCGTAGTAGAGGACGATCTCCTTGTACACCTTGTAGGCCACCCAGACCACGAGGATGACCACGACCACCTCGTAGAAGGTCTCGATCTGGGCCACGAGGTCCCGGTCCATGTTCAGGATCTCCAGGGAGGTCACGGCGCCGTAGGTGATGATGAACACGAATACGGGCACCCTGATGATCTTCAGGATCATGTCATCGAGCATCGTGTCCGTCCTCCTGGTTATGCGATGTACGATGGGGTCGAACACGAAGGCGAAGGCCAATCCAATCAGGACCCAGCCCAAGAGCGTGACCAGGAAGGCCCCCCAGTTGGTATCGAGTGGAGGCGGCAGCTGGTTCGGCCATATCCCGAATATGGCGTTGTTGCCGACGTTGGCCAGCCTGGAATCTATTACCAAGTTCGCGACGCGGTGCTCCTCCCAGACCTGGCCGGGGTCGTCCATGAGCGTGGCGGTGAACACCACCTCGATGGTGAGGTTGGCATCCGCCATGTTGGGGTCGGTGCCGATCTTGAGCGAGATCGTCCTCGAGGCGCCCGGGTCCAGCGTCACGAAGGCGGGGTCGAAGCTTACCTCGACCTCCGTGTTCGAGAGGACGGCGCTCGGTTTGACAAGAATAGGCGAGGTGCCGTTGTTGAAGACCACCCAATCGAACTCAGCGCCCGCACCCGCGGCCGCGGATTTCTCATAGCCCCCCACGCCAAAAACGTTCATCGGGCTTGCGCTTGTCAAGGGAGCGGCGATGCTCATGACAAGCAGCAAGCTCAGGGGAATGGCGATTGCCAGTGTCTTTGCGCATGAGATTCTCAAGGGCACCCGCTCTATGCAATTTTAGCACCCTCCGGATAGAACAGGCCTATAAGAAGCTTGGCCGAATGCCCGGTTCTTGGCGAAACCCTGATCATCGATGACCGATGCCAGAATAGAAAACCAGGTCGGAACGATTATAATGCGCACTCCTGATTACCCGGCATGGAATGGCTGGACCTCTCACGGCTGCTGATCGCCATCGCCGTGCTGGTCGCGGCTTCCTATTCCGACTGGAGGACTCGTCTGGCCTCGGATTGGTATTGGATCATTCTAGGCTGCGTAGGCCTGGGTTTGATCGCATATCAACTAGCGACATCGGGAGCGGACCCTCTCTACTTCCTGTTCTTGGTCCCCTTGGGCGTGGTCTTCTTCGACATCTTCTGGGAGCGGAAGGGGATCCTCGAGGACGGGATCAACGTCCTCCCTTTGCTGCTCTATCTTATCGCCGCCCTCAGCCTCGTGTACTTGGCATTGACATTCTGGGAGGATCTGCTGTTCTGGCAGCTCCTGGACATCCTGATCATGTTCGGGCTGTTCATTCTGCTCTATCAGATCGATGTGATAAAGGGCGGGGCGGATGCCAAGGCCCTCATCTCCCTCTCGCTGGTCTTCCCTGTCTACCCCGTGGTCGGCAGCTTCCCTTTGATCACGGTCCCCGCTGACCTTGCGATGCTCATCTTCCCCTTCTCGCTGCTCGTGCTGTTCAACGCCGCGATCATCTCGCTGGTGGTCCCGCTGGGCCTGCTCTTTCTTAACCTCGCCCGGGGCGACGCCAAGTTCCCAGCCATGCTCCTAGGATACAGGGTGGACATGGCCGAGGCAAGGAGGAAGTTCGTCTGGCCGATGCAGAGGGTCGAGAACGGCGTGCTCAAGTTCGTCTACTTCCCCAAGGACGATGGGGAGAACGAAAAGATACTCCAGGGCCTGGACGAGTTCGGAGCCAAGCGCATCTGGGTGACCCCGAAGATACCGTTCCTGCTGTTCATAACTGCTGGATTGATGGTGTCGGCGATTGTGGGGAATCCTGTCCTGGCGCTAATCGGCTGATATCGGCAACTAGGCAATGATGTTGACCTTCTCCCCGCACTTGGAGCAGGTGCCATCGCGGAGGCCGACTTTCTCGACGAAGTAGCCGGAACGCCTTACGACCAGTGATCCGCAGTTGGGGCAGCGCGTGTTCTCCCCATCAGCGGTGTGCACGTTGCCAAGATATACGTACTTCAATCCCTCGGACTTGGCGACGCGGAGGGCCATCTCCATGGTCGTCAGGGGCGTCCCGGGGACGTCGGTCATCAGGTAA
>DATIXC010000183.1:0-4985 GCA_035518995.1 Methanomassiliicoccales archaeon
CTCGGTTGGATTATACATCCATCCATGTGTTCGCGCATTATCTAATTATCGAAGGTCGTTCCCGTCTGGCCATGGGAATATCGTACGATAGGAATCAAGGATGCCGGCAGGGGGATTCAGGCCAAGATGTCGTCCATGAGCCGGAGCAGGGGGACGTGCCCCTTCTCGTTCTCCCGGAACCTGCCTTTGGATTTTCCGGTCTTCGCCTCGCCCACGGCGTAGGGCACCCTCATGACCATATGCTCGCCCGAGATGGACGAGGTGCCGTGGTCGACGATGAAGGCGATGCGGTGCCCCTTCAGCCTCCGTGAGGCGGAGGAGAGCATGGCGTCGATGTCCTCCAGCATCTCCACCTTCTTCATGGGCGATCTCCTGTGGCTGACGTCGTCCGTCTCCTCGATGTGCAGGAAGACGTTGCCTCGATCCAACCGTGGCAAGGCCAGCTTGAACCCTTCGTGGTAGTTGCTGACCTCTTGGCTCTCGAGCCCGAACAACGCCGCCACGCCGGTGACCGAAGGGCTCTTCGAGAATAATGCCATGCCCTTGGTCGATGCCAGGGGGGTGCGGTCGACACCCTCGTCTATCCGTCCGCCTCCCCAAGGCAGGACCACCATATTGCCGTTGTACGACCTCATCGCTTTGATGAAAGGGTCCATCTCCCCGAAGTCCTCCCTCTCCAGGTCCACCTGCGCCGGGGGAGCCGGCAGCTTCTCGATGCGGTCCGACCTGACGGTGAGGATGCCCTTGCCTTGGGCGTAGAACTGCGCCTTGGGGCGGAGGGAGGATATGCTCTCGAGGCTCCTCTTCGCCACCAGCCTGAGCTTGGCGTCTTGCTCGCAGACCAGCCCGTACTCCCACCTTATCCTGTCGCCCTCGAGGCTGGCCGGGCTCAGCCGGTACGCGACCTCGCCCTCCTCCAGCTTGACTCCGTAGCCCAAGGCCTCGATCACCCCGCGCGGGACGTCCATGTCCCTGCCGCTGAGGAGCGCGAGCATGAACAGATGGGTGTATCCTCGTGCGTCCGTGCATCCCATCCTCCCGTTGCCGGCCACCGAGTCGATGAACCTCTTGTCCAAGGCCTGCAGTGGCGTCTGGTCTCCCAGCTCGGGAATGGGCTCGTCCGCCGCCCCGTCCAGGAGGATGATCAATGTGCTCATCTGGATGGCACGTCCTTCGCCGAGAATCGATTACGCCTTATTTATTCTATCCTCCAAGCCTCTTCGCCGCACCGACTCTTCTCTGCGAAAGATGTAACTGCCCCTCCCTTCCTTCCATGTCTCATGCCCCGGCCCTCGAAGGCTAGAGTCCCGGACGAGGAACAGGTCAGGAGGACCCTTCAGAAGCTGCAGGAAGGATACCTCAAGAGGAACCTGGCCTCCTTGGACTACTACGTGAAGGAGCTCTTCCCTCCAGATGGCAAGGTCACGCTCATAGGGACCAGCGGCATGCTCCCTGAGGATGGGGAATGGCCGCGCAATCGCGAGGGGGCGAAGAAGGTGCTGGAGAGCGATTGGAGGAACTGGGGCGATGTCTACTTCAACGTGGCCAGCGCCAATGTGGTGGTGGTCGGGGATGTGGGCTGGGTGGAGAGCAACGGCTTCGTGGAGAAGGTCCTCCCCGACCAGCAGGTCTGCGAGAACCACCTCAAGTACGTGAAGGCGGTGGTGGACGGCGATCTGAGCGCGAAGGAGAAGGTCGCCGAGATAGCCAGGGGCGCGTCCAACGTAGTCATGGAGATGATGTTGGGGGAGCGCTACGTATGGCCGATGAGGTTCAGCGCCGTGCTGCAGAGGATCGAGGGCAGGTGGCTCTTCCGCCAGCTGCACTTCTCCTTCCCTACCACCAGGTTCCCGGACGAGAGACTGGTCGGCCTCGAGGCCCCGAGGGACGATGGGGGCTAGGTTCCCTTCCTCCTCAGCTTCTGGTTCCTTCTGCCGACCAGGAACAGCGCTATCGCTCCGACCACGATGATCACGTCTATGAGGATCCACGCGGAATTGGGGGTGAGATCCACATCCACAACTCCAAGGTCCGTGTTCCTGCCTGCGGCGATATCCACCTGGACGGTCCTGGTGACGATGCTGGATTTGGAGATGGTTAGGTTGTACGAGCCTCCTGGGGCATCGATCTGGAACCTGCCATCGGAATCGGTGGTGGTGGAGGAGACGATTTCTCCCTTGGAGAGGAGATCTACGCTAGCCCCGGCGACGGTGTCGTTGCGATTGTCCCTTATCTGGCCGGTCAGCGTGCCCTGATCGGCGGTGGCGGTGCTGAAGCTCCAGGAGTACTCCGAGAGGTTGTTGCCCGCAAGGTCCCGACCGTTTATGACGATGTTGTAATCATGGTCCGCGAGAAGCGGCTCGCTCGGGGTGAGGGTCAGGTCATTCCCTGCCCAGGTGGTTTGTCCTTGGACGCCCGTCACCACGACGGTGGCCACGTCCATCTCCTCGGAGAAGGAGGCGAAGATGAAGGAGGAGACGGCGACCCCGTACCCAGTTGGCGAGTGCCCGATGACCGTTGGCGGGATGGTGTCCACCACGAAAAGGACGATGGCCGAGTACACGTTCTCGATATCAGTCCAAGCCTGGACCCAGACCTGGTGAGATCCGTCCTGGGGAGCGATCAAGGTGAAGCTGGTACGGAGGGAGTTATTGATCCAGGACCCTTGGTCCACCTTGACGAGATAGAATTGGACGGCCGACACCGACCCCGTGACGTGCCAACTGATGGTGATGTCCAGAGAATTGAGGCGCGAGCCGTTGGTTGGCGTATCGATGATTAGCCCATTAGTCAGAGCCGAGGGCGTCGCGCCGATCGCCGCGGGCGTTATCGCCAGCGCACCGCTCGACAGGCAAGCGATGAAAAGCGATGCGAGTGCAAGGGTCAGCAACTTCCGGTTCATTGGCGCTCTCCCACCTGATTCACTTCATCCTTTTCAATGCTATCGCGCACTGTCCGACGGCTATGCAGCCGTCCCCGTTGGGCAGGCGGTCATGGCATACGAACCTCAGCCCGCGGGCCTCCACCAGCTCCTTGGCCATCGAGCTGATGGCGTGGTTGTAGGAGACGCCACCGCTTATCCCGATGTTCAGCACCCCTCTGCTCTCCGCCTCCTCTATGGCAATGTCCACCAGGCCTCGCATTACCGCCCTCACCAGGGAGAGTGCCTTGTCCTGGCCACTGCCATTGGCCTCCGACATGGCCTTGAACATTTCCGCGACCTGGACGACGTTCCCTTGGCGGAGCACGGGGACATCTACCGAGTCCCTCCCTCTTTCCAGGAGGAGCTCGAGCTTCATGGCCGGCTCGCCATCGTAGGTGCGGTAGTCGCACACGCCCAGATGGCATGAGATGGCATCGAGCAGCCTTCCCATGGCCGTGGTGCGGGGGGACGATGATGCCAGCTTGCGCAGGACATCGGCCTCGCGGTCGTCGAAGTGCTCCGTCCTGAGGCCTCCCATCTCCGCCAAGGCGAAGTCCAGTCGGCGCACGTCGTGCACCGCCTTCTCCCCGCCCAACAGAGGGAACTCCTGCAGATGGCCGATGCGCTTATAGGAGCCCAGGTCGGAATGCAGGACCTCGCCTCCCCAGGCCACGCCGTCCGCGCCATAGCCTGTGCCGTCCAAGGTCAGGACCACGGCCTCCTCCAGCCCGGCATCGACCAGCAGGGCGGCGGCATGGGCATGGTGGTGCTGGACCTCGATCAGCTCCGCCCTCGATCGCTCCGCTAGCCTCTTGCCCGACCGCCTGGTGCTGTAACCCGGATGCAGGTCGACCGCCACCGCCTGCACGTCCTCCATGCCCAGCAGCCGCATCTGGTAGTCCAATGCGCTCTCCAGGAACTCTATCACCCCGTAGGAGGACCCGTCCCCGATGTACTGCGTCAGGTGTGCGCGGCCGTCGTGCGCCACCGCCCCGGAGATGTGCTCCTGCGCCCCGACGCCCACGACCTCCCCCTTGAGGCCCATGTCGATCGAGGAGGGTATGTGGCCGCGCGACTTGCGAATGAAGTACGTGCTCCTGCCGAAGGTCCTCAGCACCGAGTCGTCGCAGCGATTCACTATCTCCCGGTCGTGCATCAGGTAGCAGTCCGCGCCCAGGGTGAGAGCATCCTCGTCCCGCAAGACCATGGGCTCTCCAGGCACGTTGGCCGAGGTCATGACCAAGGCGTCCTCCTCGAGGTATGAGAAGAGCAGGTTCTGCATCTCGGTATAAGGGAAGAAGAGCCCGATGTTGCCGAGGCCTGGGGATACGAGTTCCGTCACCTCGCTCTCGATCTTCGGGACCAGCACGATGGGCCGATGGCTCGAGAGCAGGTGCTCCTTCTCGAAATCGTCCGGCCTTGAGTATCTGAGAACCGCGTCCATGTCCCGCACCATCACCGCGAAGGGCTTCTCCTTCCGGCGATACCAGAGCCTGAGCCTGGGCAGGGTGTCCAAGGTGCAGCAGATGTGCATCCCTCCCCAGCCCTTGCACACCCCAATGGCGCCGTCCTCGAGCAGCATGGCGAAGGTGGGGATCGGGCTGCCCTCCATCCTCTTACCTTGTTTGTCGGTGAGGTAGAAGGAAGGGCCGCAGCGGGGGCAGGAAATGGTTTGGTGATGGAAGCGTCGGTTCGAGGGGTCCTCGTACTCCTCGCGGCATTCCTGGCATATTGGGAACGCTCGCATGGAGGTCTTGTCCCGATCGTATGGTAGGTCATCGATGATGGAGAATCGAGCGCCACAGTCCGTGCAATTTGTGAACGGGTAGAGGTACCTCCTGTCATCAGCGTCGAAAATCTCGCGGCGACAATTGTCGCACATGGCTGCGTCGTTCGGGATCCCCACTCCTCTGACTCCCTTCTCGCTGGGAATGATCCTGAAACCCTTCCCGAGGGCAAGGGTGGTGAGGCCCTCGGTCATCTCGATGGACTCGATGCTTGCGAGGGGAGGGAGTTGGTCCTTCAGCTTCCTGACGAACTCCTTCGCGTCGCGGTCGACCTC
>DATIXC010000184.1:0-4664 GCA_035518995.1 Methanomassiliicoccales archaeon
TGGCTCTACAAGAAGCTGGTGCGCGTGATGGTCAGGGTGGACCAGGGCCACCTCCCCATGGCCATTAAGGAGGTGTACCTCTTCGGAGGCTTCCTCCGCAACAAGGAGCGGCCCAAGGACATCGACCTCCTGCTGATCTACGACTCGGACCAGACGCTGAAGATGTACGAGGCGGTGGGCAGGAAGGGGGACGTTCATTGGCGGCTGTGGGAGATGAGGCGATCACCCTCCCACCTCCGCCACGCCCTGAAGGAGAACGCCGAGCGCAGCATGGACATCAACATATGCCCATCGTTGGAAGAGTACCAGAGGGACCTGCTCTTCCCCATGGACCCCGTGCTCCTCATCTGGACCCCGGAGAGGAGGGATTGGCGCTCGACCCTGGCTACTTACATCCAGGAGAACCAGGTGGGCTCACGACCTCTACTTGCACGGGGATTCCCTCTCGCACGCTCTGGGTCACGATACAGAAGTCCTCGAAGATATCGTGGCATCTCTCCAGCTTCTTCGGGTCGTCCAGGTCGGGGTACAATTGGATTCGAATGGACGTGATGCGCAACCTTCCATTCTCGTTCCTGCCCAGTGTGGTGAAGACGTCCGCGGAGACGCCCTTTACCTGTGCCCTTGACCTGCTCAGGCAGTAGGTCAGGGACGCGCAAAGGCAATTGCCCACCGCTGCTGCCAGCAGCAGACCGGCGTTGGGATGTTCTCCCTTTCCCAGAGGTCGAGGCTCATCCATTATTATCTCCGGGAGCTCCTCCCTGCAGAACTTGACCTTGAACTCGTATCCCCCGAGGGGCTCCACGTGCACCTTGAACTCGCCTTCCTCCATGCCCTCACCTCACGCTCCTAGCTTGACCAGTTGCTGCAGCACCCTTTCCCTGATGGCCCTGGGGGAGGCAGGTTCGACGGTGCGCTTTCCATTGGTCATCAGCTCCTTCTCGGCCAGCTGCATCTTGCTCCCGCACCTTGGGCAAGGTGGGTCGCGCCTCGTCGACGAGAACACCTCCCACTCAAGGCACTCCTCGCACCGGTAGGCGTACTTCCTTCCGCCGAGCTTGCCCCGCTTGGCCACTGGCCGGCCTTCCCTCTCGACTATGTCCAGGGCGAAATCGACGGTCGGGGCGTTGCATATGCTCGTGCCCACCCCGAAGCCGTCCGCTCCCGCGGCCACGAGCTCGGGGATGGACCTGTCGTCCAGGCCCCCGGAGACGAAAATCCTGACCTTGTTGAAGCCCCTTACATCCAGCTCCCATCTGACCTCGCGCACCAGGTCGGCCATCGAGCCCCTCCTCGAGGCAGGCGTGTCAAGCCGGACCGCGTAGAGGTCCTTCATCGCCTCGGCGGCCATGATGGCCTCCGCCTTCTCGTCCGAGTAGGTGTCGACCAGCGCCACGCGGGGGACCTTGGGATCAACGACCTCGTCGAAGGCCTTGAATGCCAGCCTCTGGTCGCCGAACATCACCACCAGGGCATGGGGCATGGTGCCAGAGGGCTCTTCGCCGATCAGCTCCGCGCCCAGGACCGAGGACACGGAATCGCAGCCCCCGATGAAAGCGGAGCGGTCCAGCATCGGCGAGATGGCAGGATGCATGCGCCTCACCCCGAAGGAGAGGAGCACCGTCCCCTTGGCGGCAAGGCGCGCGTGGGCGGACATCGTCGCCACCCCCGTGGAATGGCAAAGGAAGCCCAGGGCCGGTGTCTCATATACGCAGTACTCCGAGTAAGGGCCCTCGATGGTCATGACCGGTATCCTGATCCCGGAGTGGGAGCGCGGCTTGAAGATCGTCCCCTCGGGCAGGCCATGGATGCTTACGTGCTTGCCCTCGAACAGGCGCAAAGCCTCCTCCACTCCGCACATGACCGCCCAAGGCCAGCCGTGGGGCAGCGCCCCGACCGTGAACTCGGCCAGGGCCCTCTCCCTCATCTTGCCCTTGGACTTGAGGATCTCCATGGTCCTGGCGAAATAGACGTCGGTCGTCCTGCCGGCCACAATCTCCTCGTCGCTGGCGGAGAAGAATCTCCTCCCTCTCGCAGGGGGGTTCGGCATCTGGGTCCTCACCCCTTGCTCTTCTTGGCGTAGAAGGCAGCGCCGGGGAACGCGGCCTTGGAGCCGAGCTCCTCCTCGATCCTCAATAGCCTATTGTACTTGGCCGTCCGCTCTCCCCGCGCCGGCGCGCCGGTCTTTATCTGGCCGGATTCCAGCGCGACCGCCAGGTCGGCGATGGACGTGTCCTCGGTCTCGCCCGACCGGTGGCTGACCACCACGCGGTAATCGTTGTCGAAAGACAGCCTGGCCGCGGCGATGGCCTCGCTCACGCTCCCTATCTGATTGACCTTGAGGAGGGTCGCGTTCCCTGCCTTCCTCTCTATCGCTCTCTTTATCCGCTCCACGTTGGTCACGAACATGTCATCGCCCACGATCTGGACCTTGTGGCCGAGCCTCAGGGTGATGAGCGACATCATGTCCCAGGCCTCCTCGTGGAACGGGTCCTCAATGCTGACTATGGGGTAGTGCTTGACCCAGGAGAAGTAGGTCTCCATCAGGTCCACTGGCCCGATGCGCCGCTTGTCGATGCTGTAGACGCCTTGGTCGCAGAACTCCGATGCCGCGCAGTCCAAGGCGATAGACACGTCCTTTCCAGGCGCGTATCCGGCCTTCTCGATGGCCTTGACTATGGTGTCCATGGCCTGCTGCGAGGTCTCGAAGGGCGGGGCGAAGCCACCCTCGTCGCCGATGTTTATGGCGCTCGGGCCATAGGTCTCCTTGAGGATGCTCCTGAGGTTGTGGTAGACCTCTGCCCCCATGCGCAGAGCGTCCGAGAAGCATCTCGCGCCCGCGGGCACGACCATGAACTCTTGGATGGCCAGTCCGGTACCGGCATGCTTCCCGCCGTTGATGATGTTCATCATGGGCACGGGCAGCGTCCTGCTCCCTGGCCCTAGGTGCTCGTGAAGCTCCACGCCCTTGGCCAACGCCCCTGCCTTGGCGGCGGCCAGGGAAACGGCGACGATGGCGTTCCCTCCAAGCTTCTTTTTGTTCGGGGTGCCGTCCAGTTTGATCATTGCCTCGTCGATGGCGCCCAGGTCCTCCGCGTCCATGCCCTTGAGCTTCGGAGCGATCTTCTTGTTGACGTTCTCCACGGCCTTAAGGACGCCTCTGCCCAGGAACCTCTTGCCGCCATCCCTGAGCTCCAGCACCTCGTGGGTGCCGGTTGAGGCGCCGGATGGGGCGACGGCGGTGATCTTGAAGGACGCCGTCCGCACTTCCGCCTCCACGGTGGGGTTGCCCCGGGAATCGAGAACCTCTCTTGCCTTGACCTCGACGATCTTCGAACCTGCCAGAATCATCCTCTCCTTTCGGTCTGTAGGACAGAGAGGAATCCGATTTCCTACCTAATAGGTTTCGCTGCCGTCTGGGCGGACATGGCGTCGATGATCTCCATGTTCCTTTCCAGCAGCGCCATCTGCCGGATGTCCAAGGTCCTGGGGTCCACCGAGACGATGAGGCGGCACTTGTACTCCATGGTGGCCTCGGCGATGTGGTGCACCATGCGGAGCACCTTCTCGAAGTCGTTGTTCACGATGAGGAACTCAATGCCGTCGATCATGACCACGCTGTCGCCCGACTTCTCTATGAAACGGATGATCGTGTCCGAGAGTATGCCGATGTTCGTGGGGTTTACGTACACCCTGCCGAGCTGGTTGGACAGCCAGATTATCGGGGTCTTCTCCAGGCCCCACTTCTTGCGGATGATCCCGGGGTGCTCCCGGGTGATGCAGAGCCCTTGGATGTTGTGCGTCACCTGGTCCACGAAGATCTCGAAGGACTTCTCCGGCTTCGTCTCCTTGACGATGTAGCCATAGCCCTTGCGCAGCTCGAACTTCATCGCGGTCTTCTGCGCCTTCTCCATCCCGCCCGGGGTCTCCTTCTTCTTGCCGCCGAACAGCTTGTCCAGGAACCCCTTCTTCTCCGGCTCGGGGGTGGAGGGCTGGATGGTGACCTCCTCCGTCTCGAGGAGCTCCTTGATCTTCTCGGAGAGCTCGGTGTTGGAGAATGGCTTCCTGACATAGCCGGATACCACGTCCTGCAGCCCGAAGATGTCCGTGCCTATGTCGGTGTAGGCGGTGAGCATCATCACCTTGATCTTGTTGGTGAGCCCCTCCTCCTTGAGGTTGCGGAGCACCGTCCATCCGTCGATGTCGGGCATGTTGATGTCGAGGAGGATGAGGTTGGGGAGCTCGGACTTGGCCTTGTCGATGGCCTCCTTGCCTCCGCTGGCCGTTATCGCTTGGTATCCCGAAGCGGCCACCAGCTCGGAGACAATGGCCAGGACATCGGGGTTATCATCGACGACCAAGACCTTCTTTATCTAGACGACCCCCATTCCTGATGGTTCAGGTGTGACTAGATTCAATGATGGCATAAAAAACATATCCATACGAGTTGCGAGTTTGATATCGACCCCGATGGCATCGGGCTAGCGAATCCAGAAGGATGTGGGAAAGGATTGGTTCGAAGGCCTATGCCTTCCTGCTCTCCTTCGCCTTCGCGCGGAGGTTGGTGTAGCCGCACTTCCTGCAGCGGGTGGCCTTAGGGGCGTTCCTCGCGTAGCAGTTCATGCATATCATCTTGTTTAGGAGCCTCGCGTCGGCCTCCTTGA
>DATIXC010000185.1:0-6331 GCA_035518995.1 Methanomassiliicoccales archaeon
TCATGGACCCATGGGTTATATGCACAGACTCCCTGCTCCATGCCCTGGGGCAGCCTGAAACCGCGCTATGGCTTGATGACTTAAACGACTCCTAGCAAGCATTTTATGTCCTAGGACCCAATCCACATGGGTCAGGGAGAATTTTCTCTCGCTGATCCGGTGGGGACCGTTGTCGGATGGAGAAGAAGTTGCTGCGTTTGGGGGAAATCGAGCCACGAGACCAGGCGTCAATAGGAACGAAAGCTGCGAACCTTTCTTCCCTCGCCAGCTCGGGATTCATGGTCCCCGAGGGCTTCGTGATTCCCGTCCAGATCTATAATAAATTCCTGGAGAAGCTCGGCCTCGAGCCCGAGATCGAGAGGGTGATGGAGGCGGTCGAATTCGAGGACGAGGAATCGTTGGAGGGGTGTGCAAAGCAGGCAAGGGAGCTCGTCCTCAGGGCAGATGCGGGGCCCTGGGTAATCAAGGAGTTCGCCGAAGAGCTGGAGAGGATGGGAGCGGGCTCGCTGTGGGCGGTAAGGTCCTCCGCGGTCGCCGAGGACCTGGTAGAAGCGTCCTTCGCTGGCCAGCAGGACTCCTATCTTAACGTCCGCCGTGAGGACGTCCCCTTGTTCGTCAAGCGCTGCTGGGCGTCCTATTACAACGACCGGGCGGTGGCCTATCGCCACGACGCGGGAATCCCCCAGATCGGAGGAGGGATCGCCGTCATCGTCCAGAGGATGGTGGATGCCCGCTCCGCGGGAATCCTGTTCACCCGGGACCCCCTGGGGGCTGAGGAAAAGCACCTGATCATCGAGTCCTCGTGGGGACTGGGCGAGAGCATCGCCTCAGGGATCGTTGTTCCAGATCGATTCCATTGCGACCGGGGCTCAGGGAGGATCGCGAAGAAGGACATCTCACGGAAGACCAAGGCCATCTACCTGAACTCGGAGGGCCAGGGGCCTGTGGATGTGGAGGCCGGGAAGCAACTCGAGCCTTCGATCTCCGACGAGGAGGCGAAGGAGCTTGCGGCTCTCGGCGGCAGATTGGAGCAGCACTTCAAGGCGCCCCAGGACGCCGAATGGGCCATCGAGAATGGCAACATATACCTCCTGCAGTCGAGGCCCATCACCACTCTGGGCAAGAAGGGCGACACGCTCTGGACAAGAGGCTACGGCGATGAGTACTGGTCAGATGTCACATCGCCGTTGTTCTATTCCTGGCTTGGGTACTATCTTACGGAGATCGTAAACCACGAGGGCGCTAGGATCATGGGATACTGGGACCTGGCTGAGAAGGACCTTCTGCGCCTGCACAAGGGGCACGTCTACTTCAACACCGAGGTCCTGGAGGGCGTCTTCTGCTACAATCCCAGGTTCTCGAGGACCAAGGAGCTTCTGAACTACTTCCCTGAGAAGGACCAGGAGCGTATCGCCAATGCGAGAGCGCGCTTGGGGAAGCGGGCGCTGGCCGAGCTCAGGATCGCTGTCATCGATCCGGACGGAATGATTAGCCGCACCGACAAGGCCTACCGTAAATGGGCCGCGAGCTTCATGGAGTATTGCGGAAGGTTCGACTCGTACAGTCTTCCATCCTACACGGACGCAGGACTGGAGGAGGTATTTTGGGAGCTGGAGGCTGCGTTCATCAAGCATTACCGCCTCATCCGCTATGGCATGGTAACGCACTCGATTGGCACCAACCTGATCCTCAAGCGCTGGTTGATGGACTGGCTCGATGATGGCAATGGCGAGCTGTACTCGAAGCTCATCTCCGGTCTGCCGGACAACAAGACGATCAAGACCAACATCGCCCTGGCCAGGCTTGCCGGCCAGGCCAAGCAGGACCCCTTGGTAAGGCAGTATCTGGAAGAGCTTCCATCCCCGGAGTTCGCCAAGGTCATCCATCAAGACCCGCGTTTCACCAGCTTCGGCCAGAGCTTCGACTCCTTCTTATCCGATTACGGTTGCCGCTCGCACACCAGGGAGATCTTCTTCCCCCGCTGGGCGGACGAGCCGGCCTTGGTCGTGGACATATTGAGATCACTGGCCCAAGCGCCGGACCTGGACCTGGAGGGGATGGAAAAGGAGAAAATGGCGGAGAGGGAGGAGACAGAGAAGGCGGTGCTCGCCAGGGTATGTGGCATGAAGGGCGGGTGGGCGAGGAAGAGGATAATGAAACTGGTGATGGGCTACGCACAGACCTATCTCCAGTTCCGCGAGAACCAGCGCTTCTACTTGGACCACATCCTGCTCAGGACGCGAAGGCTCTTCAAGGAGTATGGGCGCAGGTTCCAGGACCGCGGCTTGATAGACGCACAGGACGATGTCTTCTTCCTCAGCCAGCAGGAGATCTTCCAGATGGTCAGGGAAGGCGTGAAGGACAAGGAAGACCTCCAGGTAAAGCTCATCTCCAGAAGGAGGGAGTTCGACCGCTGGCGAAACCGACTTCCTCCAAAGTTCCTCAGAGGGGATGTGGAGTTCGACGATGCCATCTACAAGCTCGGCCATGTGGTCAAGATACCTGGCACATCGGCCAGCCCAGGTGTGGTACATGGCACGGTCCGCATCGTCGAATCCATCGAGCGTCTTTCCGACGTGAGGCAGGAGGAGATCCTAGTGGCCTCCAACACGGACCCAGGCTGGACCGCCGTGTTCTCCAAAATCGGAGGGCTGGTAACCGAGACCGGAGGGATACTCTCCCACGGCGCCGTGGTCTCAAGGGAATATGGCATACCCGCAGTGACGGCGGTCAAGGGGGCGACGAAAATATTAAAGACAGGACAGAAGGTAACCCTCGACGGTAATGAGGGAATCATCTACCTAGAGGAGATGTGAATTCTTTGAGCAGCGACGCCATCCATGAGTTCGGAAGCCAAGAGGAATGGAACGAGAGCTTCTACTTCAACTTCTACGACCGAGGGCAGGACATCTGCGGGTTCATGAGGATCGGCTTGAAGCCGAACAAAAAGCAGAAGGACGTTTTCTGTTTCCTCATGCTACCAGACGGCAATGTGATGGGCATGAAGGACTCCGTGGCAATGGAGGACAGCGAGCTCGAGGCCAAGAGCCTGAAGTTTGTCAAGCTGGAGGACGAGAAGAGATGGCACATGGAATTCGCTGGAGAGCTCCCGAAGGTGCACAAGGACTCTGAAAAGGAGCCAGTGTCCTTCGCGCTGGACTTCGCCGCCCTGAACAACATCTACGATTACCGGGAGAGCGTCAGCGGGGACAAGGAGAAGATGGCCCAGGCCGTGGCCTCGGAGCACACCGAGCAATTCGGGAAGATCGTCGGCAAGCTCAACATCGGGACCAGGGTCTATGACATCAACGCCATGGGGGAGAGGGACCACTCCTGGGGGGTCAGGGATTGGAACGCCCCGAAGATGTGGGTTTGGATCACTTGCCAGTTCGACGAGGGCTATGCCTTCAACCTCACCAAGCTGTTCATGGACAAGGGAGAGGTGGATGCTGGCTTCATCCACATAGACGGTAAGAACGTCCCTATCATGCGGGCGGACATCGTCACCGAGTACAACCGCGACAACAGCCCCAACACCGTCTATATGGCGCTGCATGACAAAGAGGGCGACGTGCATGGCGTCAAAGCCGTGGTCAAGCACAAGACCGCACTGCCCTTCGCTTCACGGGACGGAAAGGTCATTTCGCACATGCACGAATGCCTTGCCAAGTTCACGTTGGACGACGATGTGGGCTTTGGCATCGTCGAGTACTTGATAAGGAAATAATTCTCAATAGGAGGCGGGTGGTGGCACCTGGGCATTGCGGGTGCCCTGCTACTTCTGCGTTCCCCGATTCCTTATCAGCGTGGTGAGGTTGAACATGCTGCAGTACTCGTCCCTAAGCTCCCGCGCCATACCAGGCGGCACTCCGCTCTCGATCAAGGTACGATAGAACTCCTTCCCGGCGACCTTGGCCTGCTTCTTCATGCGCAGGTAGGATGCGAACAACGCCCAGAGCATGCTGGGCAGCCTGACCATGAATATGGCCACGACCTCGGGCATCTCCTCTTTGGTGGCACTGGCCATCAAACGGTCCTCCCTAGCGCTTGCCTATGTCCCCCGCCAGGTCCCTGCTCAGACCGCCGGAGAATATGTTCTTCAGCATCCCTCCCAGGGATACGTTGTTCATGTACTCCTTGGTCAGGGTGAAGGCCTGATCCTTGCTCATGCCCGCTTCCACCAGCGACTTGTAGAACGCCGCCACAGATTGACCGAACCTCTCGCCCTCAGCAGCGCTGTACAAGATCTTGGTGATCTTGTCCAACAGCTCGGGGATGCTCTCCCCGATGACATTGAATATCTGCCTCAGCTGCTCAGGGTCCGGCATCTCGTTCTTTCCTTCCGCCATATCATCTCACCTCGGTTCCGCCTCTAGATTCTGCTCGTTCTTGATCGATATTAACCTTGATTCTCGAGGGATGTCCCTCGTAAAGGAGGAGCGGTGGCCACCTTATTTGGACAATCCGAGCACTTGTGACCATTTGCGCACCACCTCCTCCGAGATCTCGTAGGTCTTCTCCTTCCGGTCCGATTTCTCCTTGACCAGGCCCTCAGTCACCAGCTCCCCCAGGCGATCGCGCACGATCCTCCTGGAGGACGTACCCCTGCGCGCCCGTAACTCCTCGGTGATCTCGGAGATGTTGAGGCCTGGCTTGTCGAGGAGGACGCGCATTATCTCCTTGGAGATGGGGTCCTTGACCTGGGGCAGGATGGTGTCGATGCTCACCACCCCGTGCTTCTGGTACAGGTCCATCAACCGGAAGTACTTCTGGACCGTGTCCTGGAACATGGAGAGCTGACGCACCAGCTCGGAATAAGGCTCCGCGACCTTCCTCAAGGTGGTCTCGAGCTCCTCGATGCGCTCGCTGAGCTCCTCGATGCGCTTGGCCTCCTCCGAGCCTGCCACGCTGATGCAATGCCCCGCTGTGATTTTAAGCTTCACCGCGATGTCCCTCGGACGAGCATGGAGGAGACGAGGCTGGTGGAGACCCGGGCCAAGGGGGTCTATTGGGACGGGGAGAGGCTCCTGACCAGGAACTCAGTCCCTGGTTCTCGCGTCTATGGCGAGAGGCTGCTCACCTTCGAGGGGGTCGAGTACAGGGAATGGTCCCCCAGCCGCAGCAAGCTCGGCGCCTATCTGCGCCTAGGCGGTCTCAAGTCCCCCTTCAAGGAGGACTCGAAGGTGCTGTACCTTGGAGCGGCTTCCGGGACGACCGCGAGCCACGTCGCCGACATTGCCCGCAGTGGGACGGTCTATTGCGTGGAGATATCACCTCGCTCTTTCCGGGACCTGGTCAAGGTATGCGAGCAGCGAAGGAACATGGTGCCTATATTGGGCGACGCGACCCGACCGCAGGACTTCTCCTTCCTGGTCGAGAGGGCGGACATCGTCTACCAGGACATAGCCCAGAAGAATCAGGCGGCCATCTTCGTCAAGGCAATGAGGGCGTTCGGCTCGACGTCGGGCATGCTCTCCCTCAAGGCCCGGTCCGAAGATGTGACGAGAGAGCCCAAAGAGATTTTCCAAGAGGCGAGGACACGATTGGTCAAGGAAGGCCTTGAGATCCAGGACGACATGGAGCTGGAACCGTTCGAGAAGGACCATGCCATGTTCGTGGTGAGTGCATGAAATGGGTCTACTGCATCTGCTTCGTCGGGGACAGGTTCGTGATGGTCTTCAACCCTTCCCGTAAAGGATGGGAGATGCCGGGAGGCAGGATAGAGCCGGGCGAATTGGCCGCGCAGGCGGCCGTCCGCGAGGTCAGGGAGGAGTCCGGTTGCGACATGCGCCCAGTGGCCAGCATCGAGCGAAGGGACGGCGGGGTGTTCTGCGGCGAGCTGGTCTGCCCTCCGAGCGCCAAGTTCAGGGCGGAGATGCGGTGGGACCTCTTCTCAGAGCTGCCTTCGCCGCTTGCCTTCGGAGAGGACGAGTACACCGAGGTGCTAGCATGGGCGAAGGCCAAGATTTCCGAGCATAGAGCCAGTGATGGGAGCTTCCGTTCGAGCCTCTAGTGGCACCGCTCAACACTTATATACTAGGACATGAATGGGCTTCCACTTCGCCACTGGTAGAAACGCTTTAGTCAGAACAATCCAGGAATGATGATCATATGGCAAAGATGCATGCGCGAAGGAGGGGCAAGTCCGCCTCCGCAAAGCCCCTGGTGACCGAGAACCCTGAGTGGGTCACCATGTCGAAGGAGGAGATCGAGCAGATGGTGGTCAAGCTAGCCAAGGAAGGCATGACGACCTCGAAGATCGGTCTCGTCCTCAGGGACAACTATGCCGTGCCGAGCGTACGCCTCGCCACCGGCAAGACGATTTATGAGA
>DATIXC010000186.1:0-7314 GCA_035518995.1 Methanomassiliicoccales archaeon
CAGGCGTGAAAGACTGGTGCACCTGGGCATCATCGCCGCTGTGAGCCTGATCGTGGCACTGCCCTACCTCATAGTATGCCCAGTGGACTTCCTCAAGTTCCCTCTCTACTATTTCCTCAGCTCCGGGTCCAACGTGGGACCTACTGGCGGGACCAGCATCTGGGACTTCCTCGAGAAGGGGGGGCTGGTCCTGCCGAGCTGGTTCTTCCTGGTCCTGACCGCCGGTACGCTGCTTGGCGCATACATCTATGCCTTCGTCAAGAAGCTCACTCTTCTGGAGGGCATGCTGGTCGTGCTAACGGCGTTCGTCGTGGTCTACTCGCGCTCGGGAGCTGGCTACTTCATGCTGCCCATCTCCCTCCTTCTAATCTGGGGAGCGGAAGATGTATGGATTTCGCTCAGATGCATGGTCGTCTACGTCCCCTTGATCGTGAGCGCGTTCTTTACCGAGAACACACCCTTCGGCTTTCCGTTCGTGTACGTCTCTTGGGGATGGATCGTGGGAGCCGCGCTCCAGCTGATCGCTATCGTCATTCTCATCGACGCGGCGCGCGTCGCCCTCCATAAGAAGAACTTCGTGGACAGGGCCAAAACCAAGCTAGGGACGGGGAGCTGGTGAGATTGAAGATACTCGTCGTGTCGAAGTTCTACCCGCCCGTCATAGGGGGCGTCGAGGTGACCGTCAAGGAGCTGTGCGAGGAATACGTCAGGAAGGGGCAAGAGGTCACCGCCGTTGTCATGACCAAGGGCGATTTCGAGGACCGGGCCGTCAACGGGGTCAGGGTCCTACGCTTCCCTTCGGACCGGCTCCTCCTGGGGGGTTTCAATCGAGGGGTGCTTTCTTTCATGAAGGAGACGCTCAGGCCCGAGGAATACGACATCGTGCACGTCCATAACTTCCACATTTTGCTCTCGTTCCAATCGGCGATGATGTGCGCTCTTCGAGACATGCCATACGTCTTCAGCCCCCATTACCATGGGAAGGGGCACACCGTTGCTCGGGATATGCTCTTCCAAGGCTACAGGAGATTGGGCAGGATTGGGTTGAGCAGGGCCCAAGCCGTCACCTGCGCCTCCGAGTACGAGAAGGGGAAGCTGCTCAAGGACTTCCCCGACCTGAGAGAGAAGGCCGTCGTGATCTCCCCTGGCATAACCGAACGAAGGAAGTCGTCAAGGGAGAGGGACGTTGACTCGCTCCTCTTCGTCGGGAGGCTGATGCGCTACAAGGGCCTCGACCATGCTTTCCTCGCGATGAAGGTCCTCAAAGAAAGGGGCAGGAGGGTGCGCCTTAGGGTGGTTGGTACCGGCCCAGACGAGCCCGAGCTGCGCCGCCTCGCTTCAGAGCTGCAGCTGGAGGGCCAGGTCGAGTTCCTCGGCGAGGTGGGCGAGGACGTTCTGACAGAGGAGTACGCCCTGGCCTCCTGCCTATTGCTCCTCTCCTCGGCGGAGGCGTACGGTCTGGTGGTGGCCGAGGCGTTGGCCAGCGGCACGCCCTGCATCGTGGCCAAGGCGGGGGCTTTGACCGAGTTCACTTTAGAGCCCGGATGCCTAGGGGTCGATTATCCTCCGAAGCCGGAGGACGTCGCGGACGCTATCATGAGCGTCCTCGACCGAGGCCCGAGCCTCAAGGTCGGCCCCTTCAGCCAGAAGATCTCCTATTGGCCCGAGGTCGCCGCTCGCTATCTCCAGCTCTACGAGAGCGTGCTCAAGGCCCGTCGATCATCCTAGCGCCTTCCCGATGCGGAAGGAGGCCTCCTTCAGGACCGAGTAGGTAAGGTAATGGTTCCTGGCAGCCCTCCTCATCAGCGCCATGGCCGGTTCCGGGGCGCTCGCCTCCTCCTCGAGGCCCAGGGCCTTCAGGCTTTTCGCGCTCTTCCCCTGCCGAAACGCATGGCGCATCATATCCCGCCAGCTAGCCTCCTCGATGTGCATCACTCCCCTGGGAAGGAGGCCGACCTTGTCCGAGATGCCCTTTGCCTTGGCGAAGAGGACACGGTCGTCGAAAGCGAAGACCTTGCCCAGCGTTTCCTGCGGCAACCTCTGGAAAGCGGCTTCGAGCACCTCCCTCCGGTAGAGGCGCGGATAGACGTGCGGGGGCAGTGCGACCGTACCGACCGCGCCCTGGAGGGCGGACTTTTGCCTGGCTATGGACTTCTGAAGGAAGCCTTTTGGCTCATAGGACGACTCCTCCAAGGCCAGCATGTCGAGCCTGTCCATGGCTGCCACGGCCCTCTCCAGCGTGTCTGGATAGAGCACTTGGTCCGCGTCGAGCAGGAGCACGAACTTCCCCCGGCTCCTCTGAAGGCCGGCGCGCCTGGCCCCTAGCGGGCGGCCAGGATAGTCAACGACCGTTGCTCCAGCCCTAACGGCGGTCTCCCTGGTCCCGTCCTTCGAGCTCGAATCGACGATGATGAGCTCTACGCCCTCGAGGCTCTGCGAGGACACGGCGGCGAGGCAGACCGGCAGGGCTTCGCCCTCGTTCAGCGTGGGGATGATGATGGAGACGGTCGGCAGGCTCCGCGGCACGCCCTGAGATATGGGGCCAGGGACTTAATCTCTACTCCTTCTTGCCCCCGAGCTCGGACCGGACGTACCTCCACATCTCCCTCAGGCTGAATATGTTCATCATGAAATCGATGTCCTTCTTGGTGAGCTCCTTCATGAAATAGAGCGTGCCTTCGAAGACGGCATAGGCCAGGATCGTGAAGAGAACCACCCCGAATATCTCATGGCCCGGCCCGAACATCTCCAATACCGAATACACATCGGCGATGATGGCCAAGAGCAGGCCTGTCGTGATGGCTGCCAGGGCATGGAGAAGCATGCGTGAATTTGGCTTGGTGCTGGTCAGCCTCCAGACCGCGAACCTGATCACCATGGTGGTCATCACCGCGGTGATGGCGGCCGCCATGGCCGCACCGACGAAGGATAGGTCGCCCGCTGGGTGACCCAATATCTCAGGGGGTATCAGGTAGAGCATCAGCCCGAGGAAGACCGCGAAATCCAGGAAGGCGATCTTGGCCGAGATCTTGGGCCTGTTGAGCCCTAGGATCAAGGAGAGGTAGACCTGGTTCAGCACCACTAGAAGGGAGGCTATCGATAGGTATCTCAGGGGCTCGCCCGCAGGAGAGAAGGTCGGACCGAAGAAGAATATGCATATCTCCGTCGGGAAGAGGATCAGCACGATGATCATGGGCGTGACGAGGAAGGAGACGTACTTCTCCACGTCCCTGGCCACCCTTCTGACCTCGATGAAGTTGCCTCGGGAGACGGACGAGGAGAACGCTGGGAAGGCGTTGAGGGAAACGGCGAGACCCACGGCGCCGACCGCGCATAATAGGTACTTTGCGGAAGCATAGTATGCTACGCTGGCCGTACCCCCGAAGGCCCCGATGAGGAGCTTATCGATGTTGTTGGAGACGGTCTCCAGGATGGCGATTGGAGCGATGGGCGCGGCGAATGCCAGATAGGAACGGTAGAGCGTGGGCCTCTTCCAGGGGATGCGCTCGCGCTTGAGCATGTAGAGGCCGGCCATCAGGACCAGGCTGCTTCCCACGATGTACGCCATCGCCAACTGGTAGATGCTCCCTTGCGTGAGTGCGATGATCGCGATCAGCGGGATGCGCACCATCGGGTCCAGGAGGTTGACGAGATAGGCCTTGGACATCTCGGTGCGTCCGTTGAAGGTCAGGATGGCTATGCTCACCAGGTCGTACATCACCTGATAGACGAGGAATATCTCGATCAGCGACTTGGACTCTGCACTTAGATAATGCCCCAATGCCTCGGTCCAGAGGTACACGCTCGCCAGCACGATGAACGCCATGGAGAAGGTGAGGGCCAGCTTGAGGACCACGAACGTGGAGACGCAGTCGCTCAGGTCCTTGCCCTCGGACACGCGCTTGACGTGCGCGCTATTGAAGCCCAGGTTCGCAAGGCAGTCGAATATGGCAACGAAGGAGAGGGCGATGGTTATGCTCCCATAGACCTCGGGCGGATAGAGGCGGGTGATGAAGAGCATCCCCACTAGCTGAAATACCAGGTTGACAGCCAGGGTGGAGAAAACGAAGAGGGACTTGCGCCCAATCATGGTCCCGCCTCCAAGAATCTCCAGCGTAATTAATCCTCTGCACTAAGGGCGTCCTCGGCCTGTTGGACAGCGAAAAGAGGGTAAATATCTCCGAGGCTATACCGTGCTTGGATGACCGAGGCCAAGTCCCTTATCCGCAGCAAAGCGCCATTGCGAATATCGTTCGCCGGCGGGGGCACCGATGTGCCGCCTTACAGCGACGAGCGCGGAGGGATCGTGCTCTCGGCCACCATCGACATGCACGCCTACTGCACCATCGCCCCCCGCCAGGACCGAGAGATGCACGTCCGTTCGTTGGACTTCGCCAAGGACGAGAACTGGTCGGCGAACGGTTCCATGCTTCGGTACGACGGCAACCTGGATCTGATAAAGGCGGTGCTGAACCACTTCGAGGTCAAGCAGGGCTTCGACATGTTCCTGCACAGCGATGCGCCCCCTGGATCGGGGCTGGGAGGCTCCTCGACGGTCATGGTATCGCTCATCGGGGCGGTGTCCGAATGGCTCTCCGTGCCCATGTCCCAATACGACATCGCCAAGCTCGCCTACGTCCTGGAGAGGGAGGAGCTGGGGTTCCCAGGCGGCAAGCAGGACCATTACTCCGCCACCTTCGGCGGCTTCAATTTGATGGAATTCAGAAAAGGGGACACGCTGGTCACCCCCCTGCGGATCAAGGCGGACGTGCTCAACGAGCTCCACTACCATCTGCTTCTTTGCTACACGGGCAGGACCCGCGACTCCGGCGGGATAATCGAGTCGCAGAGGTCCGGCGTCAGGGAGGGACAGAGGCAGGTGATCGAGGCCCTGGACAACGCTAAGAGGCTGGCCCTCGAGACCAAGGACGCCCTGATGAGGGGGGAGATCCGCAGGATCGGCGAGCTGCTCAACGAATCATGGGAGCAGAAGAAGAGGTTCACCATTCACATCACCAATCCCCACATCGACGAGATCTACGCCACGGCCATCGAGAACGGGGCCATCGGCGGCAAGATATCGGGCGCCGGTGGAGGGGGGTACATGTTCTTCATCTGCGACTATGAGAGGAAGCATCTGGTGGCGGACAGCCTGTCCAAGATGGGAGTGGGCGTGCAGAACTTCTCCTTCGACAAGAACGGCCTGCAGACCTGGAGATACAAGGCATGAGCGAGCTGGTGCGGAGGGAGCTCAAGGAGAGCGCATCGGTCATCGCCTCCATCGATGACGGCCAAGTGCTCAAGGTGGCCGAGACCCTGGTCAAGGTCTTCAAGGCCAAGCGCAAGGTCGTGCTCTTCGGCAACGGGGGGAGCGCAGCGGACGCGCAGCACATCGCGGCGGAGTTCTCAGGGCGCTATCTGATGGAGCGGGCGCCCCTGAACGCCCTGGCCCTGACCAACCTGTCCAGCATAACGGCCATCGGCAATGACTACTCCTACGAGACGGTCTTCGAGAGGCAGGTGGAGGGCACGGTCCGGGAAGGGGACGCGGTCATCGGCATCTCCACCTCTGGCAACTCCAGGAACGTGCTCCGCGCCGTGCAAAAGGCCAAGGAGCTTGGCGCTGTGACCATCGGGTTCTCGGGGAGCTCAGGCAGGCTCAGGGAGGTGGTTGACCTCCCCTTGGTCATCGCCTCCAAGAGCACGCCGCGGGTCCAAGAGGGTTACATGGCTGCCGCCCACGTCATCTGCGGGCTGGTGGAGAAGGGGGTCTTCGGCCGCCGCGCGGTCTTCATCGACAGGGACGACACCATCGCCAAGGACGTGCCCTACTGTCCCTCCCCCGACAAGCTGGAGCTCTTCGGCGGGGTCGGCAGGTCGGTGAAGCGCCTCAACGACGCTGGTTTCCTAGTGATCGTGATAACTAACCAATCCGGAGTTAGCAGAGGGTTCTTCACCGAATCTGACCTGTCCCGTATACATGACAAGATGCGCCTGGACCTTGCCAGGGACGACGCCCGGCTGGACGGCGTGTACTTCTGCCCACACCTGCCCGACGAAGGGTGCGAGTGCCGCAAGCCCAACATCGGCATGGTCCTCCAGGCATTGGAGGACTTCGACATCGACCTCCAGTCATCGTACGTGATCGGTGACAGCGACAGGGAGATGGAGCTGGCACGCAGGATCGGGGCCAAGGGAGTTCAGGTCACCAAGGACCTGGATTTCAACCAGGCCGTCGACCTGATACTGAAGGAACGGTAAGGTCAGTTCCTCTCAAGGTCCTTCGTGGACGATACCTGCTGCCATACCGCCTTGTCACCCCTGTCCAGAGCTACGTACAAGGTCGCGTAGGCCCGGGCATAGGCCTCGAACGCCATCCCCACCATGGCCTTGCCTAGATATTTCCGATTCTCCTTGAGGAAGGAGACATAAGCCTGGAAGAGCAACCGGGAGTCCCAAGTCGGGACCTCATAGTCGAAGAGCCGCTTCATGTACTTCTCGCCGATGTTGACGCGGGTTCGCTGCTTGATGAAGTCCTCCAAATGTTCTGGCCCCTTGTTCCGGACGATTGCGCCGGGAACGTAGACGGTGCTCATCCCCTTCTTCTCCAGCTCCATCCGAATGATGTCCTCGTCTGATTGCGTGCTGGTGGGAAGCCGCTTGTCCAAACGTCGGAAGGCCATCAGCTCGCCCACCTTGGGGAAAAGGAGGGCGACCCGATGGTGCATGTCCCAGAGCATGTTGACCGCGAACCCCACCACTGTCTCCTTGCTGTTGACAGGCACAGGATGGCCCCCGGCCACGCCCACCTCATCGTCTTGGAACGGTTCGAGAAGGGCCTGCAACGACCCCCGCTCCAAGCGGTTGTCGGCGTTGACGAGGATCAGAATCTCGCCCTTTGCCATCGAGATGAAGAGGTTTATCGCCGAGTTCTTCCCCTCGCGCTGTTCCTGCCTCACCAGCTTGACGTGGCCCTCCTTCTTCTCGTAGCTCCTCACCACACCGTCGGTCTCATCTGTGCTACCGCTAGAAATCACAATAATCTCTAAAAGGTCAAAGCCCTTCAGCTCCTGGACGACGAGGGAATCGAGGCAGGCGCCTATGTTCCTACCTTCGTTGTAGGCGCAAACGCCGACGGATACCGTGGGCATGGTCATGCCCTCCATCCCCTAGACGTTATTTAAGAGTGCATCCATGCCCTCAGCACCGACATCTTGGGCAATCAATATGACTGGGTCTCGCGATGTATTTTATTTTTTTTATTTCATTAAATAGTAAGGGCTTTATACTCGTTAAGCTTTCTTTCGTTAGGCA
>DATIXC010000187.1:0-4548 GCA_035518995.1 Methanomassiliicoccales archaeon
TCCTTGCCAGTGGTCTTGCGCACCGCCTGTTTCACCAGCTCGAATATGTCCGGTATGTCCTTGGCCCTCTCTAGCTTGCTCCCGAACGAGTTTATTTCCATCGGCTACTTCGAGCCATGCACCACTATTTAATCATGGTGATTGATAGTTATCAACTTTAAGTTGATATCTTGGTAATGCGCCCTGCCACAGCGCAATCCGGCCAAGCTAGCAACCTTAATATGATGAACGCCCTTGAGGCGCCCTGATTAGCATGCATTGGGCCGACGTCATCGCCAAGGAGCTGATGGCCAAGAACGCCAAGAACCTCATCTCCACCGGGATAACCCCGTCCGGCTTCATCCACGTGGGCAGCCTCAGGGAGGCCGTCACGGCCAGGGGAGTCTACCAGGCTTTGAAGGACCAGAAGGCCGACGTCGAGTTCATCTACATCATCGATTCCTTCGACCCGCTGCGCAAGCGCTATCCTTTCCTGGACCCGAGCTACGAAGAGCAGATCCAAAGGCCGTTGTCCGAGATCCCTTGCCCCTGCGGCAAGCATCAGAGCTACGTCCATCACTTCGGTGAGCCTTTCCTCGAGGCCATAAGGGAGATGGGCCTGGCGCCCAGGCTCTACTGGACCCACGAGCTCTACGCCCAAGGCATGCTCGCGAGCATCACCGATACCGCGATCAGGAGCAAGGAGAGGATCGCCCAGATCCTGCGCGAGGTGACGGGCAGGGACGTGCCCGCCGACTTCTTCCCCTACACGCCGAAGTGCTCCAAGTGCGGGAAGTTCTCGGCCGGGAAGATTCTGGGGTACGAGTTCCCCAACGTCAGCTACGTCTGCCATTGCGGTCACGAGGGAAAGGCGGACGTGCGCAAGGCGGACGGCAAGATGCCCTGGAGGGTGGAGTGGGCCGCGAAATGGAAGCTGTTCGGGGTGACCTGCGAGCCCTTCGGCAAGGACCACGCCGCCGCCGGGGGCTCCTACGACACGGGGGTGCGTTTCGCCAGCGAGGTCTTCGTCAACCCGCCCCCGCACCCCATCCCCTACGAGTTCGTGCAGCTCAAGGGGAAGGGCCAGATGCACAAATCCAAGGGAGTGGAGGTCACCGGCCTAGACGCCCTGGCGATCACCCCCGCTCCGGTGTTCAACTACTCCTTCCTGCGCTACAACGCCGACCGCCACATCGACTATGATTCTGGCCTGGGGGTCCTGGACGTGGTGGACGAGTACGACAAGGTCGAGGCATGGTACTATAAGGGCGGGGTGGAGGAGAGGGACAAGGACCTCCTGCGCGCGTACGAGCTGGCGCAGCCGAACGGGGTCCGGGCGCAGATCCCCCTGCAGGTGCCCTACCGCCATCTAGTCCAGATAGTGCAGATAACCTCCGACTTCGACGTCATGCTGGAGATCCTGAAGCGGTCCGAGCGCATTACCGAGATCCGCGAGGAGGATGCGATGCTGCTCACGCAGAGGGCGGAATGCGTCCGCTTCTGGCTGGACAACTTCGCTCCCGAGGAGGTGAAGTTCCGCGTCTCCCCAGCGCTGCCAACCTGCGAGCTCTCCGAGGGCGAGGTGCGTTTCCTGCGGGAGGTCCATGCCAGACTGGTCCAGGTGGAATGGAGCGGCGATAAGATCCATGACCTGGTCTACGAGTGCGCCAAGGCGTCCGGGATCGGGGCCAAGGGCGGCTTCCAGGTCATGTACTCCATCTTCATCAACAAGAGGCAGGGGCCCCGCCTCGGATACTTCCTCTCGACGCTGGACCGCTCCTTCGTCCTAGGACGCATCGAGGAGGCCTTCAGCTCGAGCTGCGGGCTCCATTGAGGCCCCTTCAGGACAATCAGCTTCCACGATCCACTCCATTGAGCTGCGCCTGTCAATCACCATCGAAGGTTATTAAATTCGAATCGCTTTCCCCTCCTACCGAGGGAAGATCGTATGAGGTCGCCTCCGACCGATTTTAAGAATGACATCCTGCAGACGATAGGGAACACCCCACTGGTCAGGATCAATAAGCTCAATCCGAACAAGAACGTGGAGATATTCGCCAAGGTCGAGGGCTTCAATCCCACTGGAAGCATCAAGGATAGGATCGCCCTGAGCATGATCGAGCAAGCCGAGGAGGAAGGCAAGCTCCTCAAGGGGAAGACCATCATAGAGCCGACATCGGGGAACACCGGCGTGGCTCTAGCCATGATCGGTGCGATCAAAGGGTACAATGTGGAGATCGTAATGAGCGACGCGGTCTCTGTCGAGCGGCGCCAAATGATCAAGGCGTTCGGCGGGACCGTGACCTTGAGCGAAGGGAGGTTCGGGACCGACGGAGCCATCAGGAAGGCAAGGGAACTGGTCAAAGCGGACCCTCAGAAGTACTTCATGCCGGACCAGTTCTCCAACGAATACAACAAGATGGCCCATTACAAGACGACCGGCGACGAGATCTGGAGGCAGACCGGCGGCAAAGTGGACTATTTCGTTTCCGCGCTCGGCACCTCCGGTACGATAATGGGCGTGGGCAAGGCGCTCAAGGAGCACAACCCGCACATCAACACGGTCTGTGCCCATCCCGTCAAGGGGCACTACATCCAGGGGCTCAAGAACATGGAGGAGGCGATCGTCCCGGCGATATACGACCCCACCAAGATCGATACCACCATCATGGTGGAGACGGAAATGGCCTACGAGATGACCAGGCAGGTCGTCAAGCAGGAAGGCATCTTCGTCGGCATGAGCAGCGGGGCCGCGATGTACGCCGCTGTCGAGATGGCCAAGCGGATTGAGTCGGGCGTGATCGTCACCATCTTCCCTGACCGAGGGGAGAAGTATCTGAGCACCACGCTGTTCTCGGTCTGATCCATGGATTGCGGTCCGCGGCGCTACATCGTGGCGGCGCAGGCGTCGACGACCTTTGCGTCCTTCCCGGTCAGGTCCTTGTGGATGGCGTTGGCCGCCCTCCTGCCCGCCCCCATGGCCTGGATGACCGTGGCAGAGCCGGTGACGATGTCGCCCCCGGCGTAGACCCGCGGGATGCTGGTGCGCCCCTCCTCGTCGATCTGGATGTATCCCCACTCGTTGAGCCTGAGATCGGGCATGGTGGACGTGAGCAGCGGGTTGGCGTTGGTACCGATGGCGATGACCAGCAGGTCCACGGGCAGGTCGAACCAAGAGCCCTTGATGGGCACGGGCTTCCTCCTTCCCTTGGCGTCGGGCTCGCCGAGCTGCATCCTGATGCACTTAATCGCCTTGACCCAGCCCCGCTCGTCCCCGATCACCTCCACGGGGTTGGTGAGCAGCTTGAACTGCACGCCCTCCTGCTCGGCGTGGTGGACCTCCTCCCTCCGTGCGGGCATCTCCTCCATGGAGCGGCGGTAGACTATGAAGGCGTTGTCGGCGCCCAGCCTGAGCGCCGTCCTGACGCTGTCCATGGCCACGTTGCCTCCGCCCACCACCGCCACGTTGCGCCCTTTGGCCAAGGGCGTGTCGTACTTGGGGAACTGGTAGGACTTCAGGAGGTTGGCGCGGGTCAGGTACTCGTTGGCGGAGTAGACCCCGCAGAGGTCCTCGCCGTGCATCCCCATGAACTGGGGGGTGCCAGCGCCGACGCCAATGAAGACCGCGTCGTATCCCTTCGCCTCCATCAGCTCCTTCACGGTGATGGAGGTGCCGATCACAATGTTGCACTGCAGGTCCACGCCCAGGCTCTGGAGGTACTTGATCTCCGAGTCAACGATCTCCTTGGGCAGGCGGAACTCTGGTATCCCGTACACCAGAACGCCCCCGGGCTTGTGCAGCGCCTCGAAGATGGTCACATCGTAGCCCAGGAGTACCAGGTCGCCGGCCACGGTAAGTCCGGCCGGACCGCATCCGATGACCGCCACCTTCCTGCCGTTGGGGGCGGCCTTGACCGGCAGGCATATCTGATGGGTGTTGCGCTCGTAATCGGCGCAGAACCTCTCCAGATGGCCGATGGCCACAGGCTCTCCCTTCTTGGCCAGCACGCACGAGCCTTCGCACTGGATCTCCTGCGGGCAGACGCGACCGCAGACCGCTGGAAGGGCGTTGGTCTCCTTCACCTTCCTGGCCGCGGCCACGAACTCGCCCTCCTTGATCAGCTTGACGAACTCAGGGATCTTCACGCCCACTGGGCAGCCGGTAGTGCACGAGGGCTTCTTGCACTGCAAGCAGCGGCTGGCCTCGAGCTGCGCCATCTCCGGCGAGTAGCCGAGGGGGACCTCGTTGAAGTTCCTGGCCCTGACCAAAGGTGGCTGCTCGGGCATTTTTTGGCGAACGGTCTTCTTCTTGGGGTCGGGAGCCTCGTCCATCACTCGCACCTCTCTTCGTCCAGCTTGCGCAGCGCCCGGCAGGTGTGGTACTGGTAGGCCAGCAGCTCCTCCTGGACGTACATCGATTTTCTATGGAACACCCCGAGCCAATCCACTTGGTGGCCGTCGAACTCCGGGCCATCCACGCAGGCGAACTTGATGTGGCCGCCGACGTTCACCCGGCACACCCCGCACATGCCCGTACCGTCGAGCATCAGGGTGTTGAGCGCCACCAGC
>DATIXC010000188.1:0-7103 GCA_035518995.1 Methanomassiliicoccales archaeon
AAGGGCGTCAAGTTCAGCCTGTACACCGGCCGGGGGCCGTCGGGCAACACCCACCTGGGGCACCTCATGCCCTGGATATTCTGCAAGTACCTCCAGGACACGTTCGACGCGCCGCTGTACTTCCAGATGACCGACGACGAGAAGTTCCTGTTCAACGAGGGCCTCGGCCTCGAGGACACCTACCAGAAGTCTTTCGACAATGCCCTGGACGTCATCGCCCTGGGCTTCGACCCCAGGAAGACCAGGATCATCGTCGACACCGACTGCATCAGGACCCTCTACCCGCTGTGCCTAAAGGTGGCCAAGAAGGTGACCTTCTCCACGGCCAAGGCCGTCTTCGGGTTCGACAACTCCACCAACATCGGCTCCATCTTCTTCACCAGCGTGCAGTCGGCCCCGGCCTTCCTGCCCTCCGTGCTGGAGGGGAGGAACGTGCCCGTGCTAATCCCCTGCGGCATCGACCAGGACCCGCACTTCCGGGTCACCAGGGACGTGGCCGAGAGCTTGGGGTACTACAAGCCGGCGCTGCTCCACACCAAGATGTTCCCCGGGCTCTCCGGCGGTGACAAGATGTCCTCCTCGGTCCCGGACAGCACCATCTACACCACCGATTCCGCCAAGGTGGTCCGGAGGAAGGTGGGCAACGCCTTCACCGGGGGAGCGGTGAGCGCGGAGGAGCAGCGCAAGACCGGGGGCAGGCCCGAGGTATGCGCCGTCTTCAAGTACCAATACTATCTCTTCGAGCCCAGCGACGAGGCCTTGGACGGCCTGGCCGAGAAGTGCCGGAAGGGCGAGGTCCTGTGCGGGGAGTGCAAGAAGGCCCTCGCCGACCGGCTCATCCATTTCCTTGAGGGCCACCAGAGGCGGCGCGAGGAGGCCAAGTCCAAGCTTGACGAGTTCATCATGAAGTGCGAATGAGCTGGGCCCATAAGTCAGAAATAGGCCGGAGCTTCTCCACCCTCTCATGAACGCCTCTCAGGTCCTCGATGGACTGAGCAACCAGGAGAAGAGGGTGCTGCTCACCCTGCAGAAGACGGGCGAGGGCACCAGCCCGGAGAAGGTCCTCGAGGCGGGAGGGTTCGCGCAGCTGGTGGAGGTCATGAACGCCGCCAACTGGCTGCAGTCCAAGGGCCTGGTGGCCATCGAGGAGAGGTCCCAGAGGATCTATTCCCTCAGGGCCAGGGACATAGTGGAGAGGGGGCTCCCCGAGCGCCAGGCCATGAGGATCATGGAGTCCAAGGGCGGACAGGTCAAGATGTCCGAGCTGGAGGCGATATTGGGAAAGGGCGACGTCCCGATCGCCATCGGCTGGCTTCGCCGCAAGAACCTGGTGAGTATGGAGAAGGCCGGCGATGGGACGATCATTTCGCTCACCGACGCCGGCAAGGCCGCCCTGGCCACGGAGATGGAGGACGAGAAGGTGCTGCGTCTGCTCGCTTCATCGGAGAAACCCGAGGGCGAGCTGCCCGCCGCGGTCTTGGCCCAGCTGAAGGGGAGGCAGGACCTCATCGCGGAGAGGACGGCCGTCTCCAGGAGGATGACCCTGACACCGCTGGGGATGGAGGTCCTGGCCTTGGGGATAGAGGTCAAGGAGGAGGTGGCCCAGCTCACCCCCGAGCTCATCCAGAGTGGGAAGTGGAGGGAGGTCAGCTTCCGCAGGTACGACGTGAACACCTTCGCTCCCACCGACTACCCGGCCAAGAAGCACCCCCTGACCAGGATAGCCGACGAGGTGCGCCGCATCTTCGTGCAGATGGGGTTCGAGGAGATCGACGACGAGTACGTCCAGCCGTCCTTCTGGAACATGGACGCGCTCTTCACCCCTCAGGACCACCCCGCCAGGGACATGCAGGACACCTTCTACCTGAAGAACCCCCCGCGCATCGCCATCGATCAGGAAAAGGAGCTGATGGAGCGGATCAAGGCGGTGCATGAGAATGGGGGCAGCACCGGCTCGCTGGGATGGCGCTACAAGTGGTCCAAGGAGGAGGCGGAGCGCGCCCTGCTCCGCACCCACACCACCGTCAACACCATCCGCTACCTCGCCAAGCACCCGGACCCGCCGGTCAAGGTGTTCTCGCTTTCGCGCGTGTTCCGCAAGGAGGCCATCGACTCCACCCACCTTCCCGAGTTCGTGCAGATCGAGGGCATAGTGATGGAGGAGCACGCCTCGTTCGACATGCTGGTCGGGATCCTTAGGGAGTTCTACAAGCGCATGGGCTTCGAGCAGATCCGGGTCCGTCCAGGCTACTTCCCCTACACCGAGCCGTCCATGGAGGTCGAGGTCATGTGGCACGGCAAGTGGATGGAGCTGGGCGGGGCCGGGGTGTTCCGGCCCGAGGTCACCGCGCCCTTCGGCGTGAAGTACCCGGTGCTGGCCTGGGGCCAGGGCTTCGAGAGGCTGGCCATGCTGCGCTGGGGCCTGAAGGACATCCGCGACCTCTACGTCACCGACGTGGAGATGCTGCGGCAGAGCCCTATATTCTAGCCAAGATCGATGATCAAGCTGGCCGAGGAACCAATACCTGAGCTGTGAAGGGGTCTGCGAATGGGCCCCTCATGCCTCGCCCCATTTCTTCGGGGGGTGCGCCAAGGCCTCGTACTCCTGCGCCTTCTCCTGCATCCCAAGACCGGCATACGCATTGGCCAGGACCTCGTACCAGGCCTTCTTGTCGGAGGACTTGGTCATGGCCAGGCTCTTGCTGGCATAGCGGACGGCGTCATCGGGATGGCCGGTGCCGAGGTGCGCCCTGGCCATGAGCAGGCAGGCGCGCTCCACCGCCTCAGGGTCCTCCATCGCGCCGATGCGGGGCATGGAGCCGAGCTCCTCCAGGGCCTCCTCGTTCCTCCCTTGCATGATGAGCACATCGGCCACCTCGCATTCCAGGCAGTAGCCGTGCGCTCGCGCGTTCGTCCCCTCCACCGACTCCAGGGTGGCGAGCGCCTCCTCCAGCCTGCCCATGTCCCTCAGCGCCCTGGCCTTTATGACGAGCCCTTCGAAATTCTCCTCCGCGTCCGCGGAGGAGCCCATCCCCTCGCAGACCTCGAGGCAGTAATCGTAGTCCTTGACCAGGCGACCGCACTCGGCCTGTAGCGGCCGCACCTTGGCCAGATACCTCTCGGATGGAGCGAGTCGGGACAGGTCGTAGAGCAGCTCCTGGTCCGGCGACTTGATCAGTGCAGCGCCCTTGCCCGCCACCAGCATCTCGGCCTCCCTCGCCCTTCCCGCCTCCAGGAGGTGGTACAGCCTCTCCTTGTAATCGCCCTCCACCAGCCAGTAGTCGGCGGCGGAGCTGTGCAGCGAACGAAGCCGTTCCCTTCCTAGAAGCGACTGGACCTCGGACTTGAGCTCCAGGGGCAGGTCCACGTAACCGCTCCGGTCGACCGGCAGCAAGGGAACGCTGGTCTCAGGAAGGGCCGAGCGCTTGAACGGCCGGCGGTAGACCGAGGCGGCCGCGAGCACCTTGCGGTTCTCCTCGGACAGCGACTTCCAGACGTCCGGCCCGCGCGCCCTGCGCATGTCCACGCAAGGACCTACGTCGATGCCCCGTTCCTCCGCGAACCTCCTGATCTTCGCCGCCTTCTCCTCGCCGGCAGTGGTGAGGAAGTAGACCTTGCGCTTGTTCTTGCCCTTCCTTATGTGCGCGAGCCTCTCCTGGACCTCGTTGGCCTCCTTGAGCTTCTTCAGCTCCACGGCCGCGTGCGCCCTCGAGATGAGCAGCGCCTGGGCGATGCCATCCTGGCTGACATCGAAGGGCACGTCGTAGCAGTCCTTGAGCTTCTGGTGTTGAGAGATGTGCAGGAGTATTCTCTCCGCGACGGTCAGGGTACCGGGCATCGGCATCGCATGTCCTGAGCCGGTTAATATTGATTAATGCGTGATTATTACAATTGATTTACACCAGGTGGGAGGATGATGGAAAAGGGGTTTGGCCAGATACCGAACCGGTCATTCTTTTACGTAGACCGCGAGCACGAGGAACGTGAATAGCACGATCCCTCCCAGCACC
Organism: Methanomassiliicoccales archaeon; assembly: GCA_035518995.1. Classification (GTDB taxonomy): domain Archaea; phylum Thermoplasmatota; class Thermoplasmata; order Methanomassiliicoccales; family UBA472; genus JAJRAN01. The sequence continues at coordinate 4,011 of DATIXC010000188.1, forward strand.
ACCGGCAGGAAGGGCCAGGGCGGCGAGTTCTCTATCGGGCTGAAGGGGTAGATGGCGTCCATCGAGATGGTCTTGTTCGCCATCCCAGGGTCGGACCCGGCCACGGTGTTGTCGATCACCAGGTAGTAGTTGCCTTGAGCTGGGGCGGTGAGGATGAAATGGGTCGAGGACACCCCGAGCTCCTTGTGGACGGCCAGGCCGTTCCAGCCAGGCTCGTACTGATTAAGGTTGACATAGCTGTAGTACTGCTGTTCGGTGAACACGAACACGTCCACATCGCCTCCGCTGATGGCGAAGGTCGCCTGCTCGCCCGCCTTCATCTCGCCCTCGCGGAGCGCGTAGCCCTGGGGGGCTATCTGGTACTCGAAGTTCTCATACCCGTTCGCGAACGTGCAGGCGCTGACCAGCCCCAGCCCCAGGCTCATCACGGCCATGCACGCCAAGAAGGCGGTAGCCACCAAACTCCATCCTTTCCTCATCGGTATCCCTTGCGGAGTAAATGGCAGCATTCGGAATATAACTTTCCTGGTGCGTGAGAAGGCTTATGCCGCGAGGAGTCATGGCTCGGTCCTATGAGGCTGTTACTGTGCTCCATCCCCGACGTCGCGAGCGTCAACATGCGGGACGCGCTATTGGAGCAGGGCGGATGGAGCGAGGCGGGCTCCCACCAGGGCCAACCTTGCTTTGCGCGGGGCGAAGACATCCTGGTCACCATCCAGGAGACGCACCTCTTCGTCGACGACGTGGATGCACAGGTGTCGAGATCGTGCGGCGTCGACATCGGCTCGGTGGTGTTCCTGTCGCGCCACAAGGCGGCATCGGGGATTCCCACGCTGACCGTCCACCCCATCGGCAACTTCTCCCAGGCGGACTTCGGGGGCAGGCCCGGCACCTTGGTCAAGGCCGCCCCGGACATGATGACCTCGGCGCTGAGGGACCTCTCGAGGAGCGCCGCCGGGCTGGGCTTCCAGGTGTCCTTCGAGGTGACCCACCACGGCCCCTACCTCGAGGCGCCCACGATGTACATCGAGATAGGGTCCTCGGAGGCCAATTGGGGCCATAAGGAGGCTGCCAAGGCCATCGCCGCCACCTTGTCCCATCCGAACCTCGTGGTCGCGCCCAAGGCCATCGGCATCGGAGGGGGGCACTACGCCCCGAGGTTCAGCGAGGTGGTGGCCACCAAGCGCGTGTCCTTCGGGCACATGATAACCAACCATTTCGCAGACCAGGCCGACGACGACCAGCTACGGGCCGCCATAGGCAAGGCCCTGGAGAAGAGCGACGGCGCGAAGCTGGCCTACATCCACAAGAAGTCCATGTCCAGGTCCAGGGCGACGCACGTTCGCCATCTGGTGGAATCCATGGGCGCTACGGTGATAGATTCCTCGGACCTCGAGGACCTCTGAGCTATAGCAGCTCCTGGCCGCAGATGGGGCATATCTGCCAGTTCGGCTGCACCGGGGAGTAGCAGTTGGGGCATTCCAGGCCCGAGGGCGCGGGCCGGTTCAGCTCCGCCTCGCGTGCCTCCTTGGAGGCCGGCGCCTCATCGCGGGCCTCCTCTTCCATGGGCCCGGGCCTGGCCTTCTTCTTCCCGGTGGCCGGTCTCAGGGCGGCCTTGAGCTGGGCGCTGCCGCCGGAGGCGGTGAACCTCCCCCTCCTCGCCCTGGCCTCAAGGTAGTCTATGGTCAGCACCAATCCCCCGGAAAGCGCCAGCACGCCACCGAAAACCGACATGAATAGCGCCGGTCCGAACCCCGCTCCATGCGGGGCGACGTAGTCGCTCTCGACCTGGAGGGCAACGATCACGATGGACACGACCCCAAGCACAGCGAAGGCCATCGCGCCGAGGGAGGAGGGCGCCTTGAACCCCTTCCTCCCCTTCTCCGCGAGGACGTCGAGCGACGAGAGCACCGCCACCAACACGCCGCACAGGGGCACCAGGGGCGCCAGGAGGTAGAGCCCGCCGAGCGCCACCAGGTCCCAGAGGGATAGGTTTTCGGAGGCGAGGAGCACCCATTCCAATATGAAAGAGGAAGCCACCACCGCTCCTCCGATCACGCAGAAGGTTATGCCCAGGACCACCGAGAGGTGCGTCCTGCGCTTGACGATGGTCTCGCCTTCCTCACCTAGTTTGGATTTCTGTGCGTGCTTAGGCGCCCCTTCGACCATCCCATCCCACCTGGCCTATCATCTCAGTCAGCGACCACCGTGCCCTTTATCTTTTCGCCTCTGATGGCCGCGCGCAGCTCCTCGTGGTCTCGCCCGTTCACGATGAAGATGGGTATGTTGGCGCGCATGGCCACCTCCGCCCCGGCGCGGTCGAAGACGTCGGAGGGGCCCGCCGAGTGCAGCCCCTTGTCCACCAGTTCGTACAGCTGCTTGTGCGTGAGGCGGGAGTAGCGGACCGCGTCCCTGTGCTTGTTCGGGTCGGTGGAGTAGGCGGCATCGACCGAAGTGGCGTTGACGATGCGCTTGGCTCCCAGCCTCAGCGCCACCATCGCGGCCACGGCGTCCGTGGTGTGCCCGGGGGACGTGCCCCCCATGACCAGTATCTTGCCCTTCCTGCCCTCCTTGACCGCCTCCTCGACGGTGCGGGGCAGGCAGTCGCAGGCGTCGCGCCCCAGGGCGATCTGCAGCAGGCGCGCGTTCAGGCGCGTGGCCTCGATCCCCATCTCGTCCAGCCGGTCCTGGGCGGCGCCCAGCTCCCTCCCCGTCGAGATGTAGTACCTCGCCACCTTGCCTCCGCCGCAGATCAGGACGAGGTGCAGCTCCTTGGACAGGGAGCGCATCAGGCCAGCGATGGCCGAGAAGTTCTCCGCGTCCCTCTCCCCTGGGATCAGGATCGAGCCCCCCAAAGAAACCACTACGCAGTCCATGCTCGCACCAACAGATTTATAACACCAATCCTTTTGGGTTGATAAAAAACCTGGTATGGCTGGTGGAAATGGCGCAAATCGGCGAGATCCTGTCCGACAAGCAGAAGTACGACTTCAAGCGCTCGTTGGAAGAGGTCCGCAACCTCCACGGCCGTGGGACCGAGCTCATCTCCCTCTACATCCCGCCCGGGAAGCAGATCTCCGACGTCTCGAACTA
>DATIXC010000189.1:0-8169 GCA_035518995.1 Methanomassiliicoccales archaeon
GGATGGCGTCCACCTCGGCCTGGCGCATCTCCGGCGGCACCTCCCCGACCTCCCAGCCTGGGCCAGTCGTCTCGCAATAATAGTAATTGACCGACTCGAAGTAGTAATGGCCTCCGGTGGCCCCCTGGCAGGAAAGGCCAACCGCCATGTGACCGGGCAGGAGCAGTAGGACCGCGTCGAAGCCCATGGCCTCCACGATCGATGCGTAGAGGATGGAAGTGTCCTCGCAATCGCCGGTCTGGTCGTATAGCGTCTCCAGCGGGAAGCGCCAGTACTCGTTCGCGCCAGCGCTGACGTTATCGAACGAGTAGTCGATGCTTTGGACGAACGACAGCACGAAGTTCGCCCTTTCCAGGTCGGTCAGCCCCAGTTGAGACGCCATACCTTCCAGCTCGGAAGCGGCCGCCATGACAGCTGGGTCGTCGATGGTCACGAACGTCCGCGCCTCATCGTAGGTGGAAGGCCATCGATCCACGTCGCTGTACTTAAGCTGGTAGTAATCCCTGGCGGAGAGGTTGAGCTGCATCTCGAAATCAATGCCACCGTAGGGCCAATGGTAGTCCTTAAGGCCAGAGATCGGAACGACCGAGATGTCGTAGCTGAGCGCGCCGTCGTCATCGTCGCTCGCATTGGTACCGTCAAAAGAACCGTCCGCCAGCCCTTGCGCATCGTCACCGAACCAGGTTCCGTTCACCAGATCGAATATCAGGTCCATTCTCTTATCGCCCAGATTCACCCCATCGATGTCGACTGGGTCGTCTCCGGAGGTGAAGTCCTCGTCCACCACCTCTATGCTGATCTTGGTGTATCGACGGTTATCATCGGCGTTGAATCGTAACGACTTGCCGATGTAGAAATACGATCCAATCTCGAGGATGTAAGGGTAACCAGCATCGTCAATGCGCGCCTCCTGCCTGTCGTTGATCCTTATATTGAAGTAAATTTCCGCCATCCCGGTCAGCAAGTCCACCTCATCGATCACCTTGGCGGATTTAAGTTCGATGAGAATGCCGGCGTCCATGCCATCCTTCAGGTCCACAAGGTCGTTGTACCCATCTTCGTCTGTATCCGCCAAGAAGGCCTCCGAGTTGTCGCCGATGCCGTTCTGGTTGGAGTCCGCCCATTCATTGGGGTCGTTCGGGAACGCGTCTTCTATGTCGGGGTACAGGTCGCCGTCCGAGTCCTTAGGCCATTCGATGTTCGGGGGGATGACCTTTTCTGGTTCCCTTGGAAGGGACATGACCACCCATGCCGCTCCGATTATCAACAATGCCACCAGGACCACACCTATCGCCAGCCAAGCATCGCTCCTCCGCTTCGGTGGAGGAGGGGTGTACGGAACAGACATCGCCATCACCCCGACGTGCGATCGGGCGTTGATGGATGGGCGCGGAGCCAATCCCGGACCACTATGTAAAGGAAGGCGGTCCAGACGGATACGATAATGACTATCACGATGATGATGCTCAAGCCTACCCTCGCAATGTCGTTCGTGATCCAATCGAACATGAACTGAATCCCTTCTGGCAGCAGGTCAGGGAAGTGGGCGAAGTCGAAGGGGAAGACCGAGAGCAGATAGCTCGCAGCGATGATGAAGAACCCATTGCTGATAAGCTCAACCGGTCTGACCTTATTCCTCCTCCCCAGGATAAGACGGAGGATGGGGGCAATCATTCCGAATATCAATCCTCCATAGAAAAGGACCATCTCCGTCGACCCGAAGCCCGTGGTGAAGAATCCCGTGTCGTCCACCTGGTTAACGACGAAGAACAGGATGACCAGGTAGAAGAACAAAATGGCGAAGGCCTCACCGACCCTCTCGCCATTCCTCATCACGTCCCTTGCCGCCTCTCTCTTGGCGATGCTCTCCGTCCAACTCGACTCGGCCAATTCTATCCTAACACCAATCTTGCGTTCGAAGTAGATGAATTTTCTTGAGCAGTCGGGGTTCGGTGAGCGATTAACTAACATTGGACCTGGCGAGCCCAAGTCGCCCAGAATCCCCAGCCCGCGCCCCTCGAAGGCTGATTAACGGCACGACAGAGGTATTAGCCAGTGTTGCTCAGTAAGCGAAGGTCGCCCTGTGGCCCACATCGTCCCCCGGGTTCTGGTGATCGCGTCTCCCGGCAGTATCAGCAGGCCGACGCAGGTATGGAAAGTGCCAAGAGCGGCGTCCCGGAGCCCTTTAGGGGGAGACGCGACTCACGAATGCCTTGAACGCGCATTCCGAAAGCCCTTGTACCTCGGCTGGTACTCGGACCGTCACCAGCGCCACAAAGGCGTTCCTAACGTCCAGTTACGGAGGACGTGGTCTCGGCGGCCCTCCATCAGCTCACTATCGCCCTGTCCCTCCTAAGGTGGTGAGGAACAGAGGCGTGACCGGTAGATCATCTCTCTGCCGACGTCGGTCAGCGGGCTCACTAATGGCTAGGACGTTTGCGCTGACGCTCACCATCGGCCTGCCTTTGCTCACGCGGTCCATTGGACGACCTTGACGATCGGTCCCTTGGCTTCTCAACCGTTCAGCTACGGAACTCCTTGACCCTGTTCGCCATGTCGTCCAGGCGGCGCTGCACCAGGTCGTTGATGGTGCCCGGGTCGAAGCTGCCGTCCTTTCTCCTCGCGCCCGCCTTGGCTCCGGTGAGCAGCTCTATGCCCTCGTCGATCGTGGCCACAGACCAAATGTGGAACTTCTTCTTCTTCACGGCGTCGAGGACCTCATCCTTCAGCATCAGGTTCTGCTCGTTGCTCTCGGGTATCATCACTCCTTGGTCGCCTGTCAGTCCTAACAGCTTGCAGACCTCGTAGAAGCCCTCGATCTTGTAGTTGACACCGCCGATGGCCTGAACCTCTCCCTTCTGGTTAACGGAGCCAGTCACGGCGATGCTCTGGTCGATGGGTTTCCCGGACAGCGCGGAGAGCAGCGCATAAAGCTCTGTGGAGGAGGCGGAGTCGCCGTCCACGCCAGAATACGACTGCTCGAAGGTTAGCTTGGCCGTCAGGCTAAGGGGCTTCTCCTTGGCGTAGGTGTCGTTGAGGTAGCCACCCAGGATCAGTACGCCCTTGGAATGGGAGGGGCCGCTCATGGCAATCTCCCTCTCGATGTTGATTATGCCCTCTTTCCCGACGCCCACCGAGGCGGTGATCCGCGACGGCATGCCGAAGGCGTAGTCCCCGACCCCGACCACCGAAAGCCCATTGAGCTGGCCCACCTTCTCGTCCTTGGTCTGGATGAGGATCAGCTTCTTCTCGATCGCTTCCTGGATCTTCTTCTGGATCATGTTGGAGCGGTAGACTTTCTCCTCGAGGGCTTTGTTTATGTGGTCCCTGGTGATGGTGTCCGACTTGCTCTCCTTGGCATAGAAATCCGCCTCCCTTATCACGTTGGCCACCTCGGCGAAGAGCGTTGCCAGCTTGTTTTGGTCCTCGACCAGTCGGGATGAATATTCGATTATCGCGGCCAGCCCAGGTGGGTCGAGGTGCAGCAGGTCCTCCTTCTGGCAGAGCGTGCAGACGAAAGCCGCGTACTTCATTATGTTCTCGTCGTTGCGGTCCATCGTGGTGTCGAACTCCGCCTTGACCTTGAACAGCTCGCGGAAGTCCTTGTCCATGGAGTAGAGAATGTCGTAGGCGTAAGGGTCGCCCAGCAGAACGACCTTGGCCTTGAAGGGTATGGGCTCCGGCCGCAAGGACTTGGTGACCATGTACCCCATCCTGGCCGCTGGCTCCTCGATCTCAAGCTTGGCATTGGACAAGGTCTGCTTGAGAGCCGGCCAGGCCAGTGGGTCCGAGAACAGGCCTTCCACTGGAACCACCATGAAGCCCCCGTTCGCACGGTGCGCGGCCCCGGCGCGGATCATGGTGTAGTCGGTGAAGAGGGCCCCGAACCTCGCCTCCTTCTCCGCCGCTCCGAAGAGCCGGTAATAGGAAGGATTCATTTCTATTTCGACTGGTGCCCCCTTCAGCTTGGAGTTGTCCACGATAAGGTTCACTCCATAGTTGCGCTTAGGACCGTCCTGCGGCATTGGGATCCCCAAGGGGCCAGGTTGTGGTGGGGCCTCGGCCTGCAGCAACGGCCCGATGTTGTTCAGGATGTCCTCCTCGACATGCCCGATGAAGTCCAGGACCTCCTGCTGGTCCTTGAACTGCTTGCGCAGTCCCAGGAGGCGTGGTTGAAGGACGAAGGCGGCGACCTCGCGGTTCAGCTTGTTCACCACGTCCTCGGCCTTGCGGTCGATTTCCCGAAGCTGGATCAGACCTTTCTGGACCTCCCCCTGGAGGTCCTGCCTCTTCTTCTCGACCTCCTTCTGAGCCTTGAGCGGGAGCTGAGAGAGCTGCTCCTCGGTTATCGGCTGCCCGTTCACTACCGGCGCCAGCATCAGCCCGATGGGGGACTGGACGATTTGGAAGCCGGCATCGGCCGCAATCTTGTTCATCTTGTCGATGTATTCGGAGCGCTCCTGCTGGATGCTGCCTAGGGTGGACTGCCTCTTCTGCGCATACTCGTTGCTTTCGAAAGCCTCCCTCAATGCCTGGCCAATGCCGGACACGAATTTCTCCATCTCCCGCTTCAGCTCGATCCCAAGGCCGGCTGGAACCGGGATCACATCCGGTTGGCTGGAGTCATGGAAATTGTTGACGTAGCACCAGTCCGACGGAACCGGGCTCTTCAACGCCAATTCCTTGATGAAGTTCGTCACCGCGGTCTTCCTGCCCGTGCCAGGGAGACCAGAGACATAGACGTTGAAACCAGGGTTCTGGATGCGCAGCCCGAACTGCAATGCCCTCGCAGCTCTGTCCTGGCCTATGATCTCGGTTAATGGGGTGAGCTCATCCGTGCTCTTGCACTTGAATTGCACTTCAGGGCAGAAATTGCGGCAATCCTTGTAGGTCAATTCTCGAGCCATAAGTCGACTCTCCTCTGCCGTCGATTGTAGGTGAAGGTACTTAATATTGTCAATAGGCGTTTGAAGGACGATCAGAACCGCGAAAGGTGGCCTCCGCTGGAGGATGGAAGAAAAAAAAGGGGGAGGTAATCTTGATCAGTGAACGAAGTCGATTCCCTCGCTGGCCCCGCTGCTCGAGCCGGCTGCTGCGACCCCCAGCTTCTGCTGGGTCTTGACGCCTAGACGAGCCGCAGTATCGGCGCTCAGGGAGTCGAGCATGTAGCGCGACCTGGCCCCTGTGAAGATGACCAAGACCTGGATCATGCCTTGATTCTCGGGCTCGATGGAGCATCCCCATATTATCCTGGCCCTGGGGTCGATGCTCTTGCCCACGTAGTCGGCGGCCCTTTGCGCCTCGTCGACGGTCATGTCCGGCCCTCCCACCACGCGGACCAGCGCGCCTTTCGACTCCTTGACGCTTATCTCGCCCAGCAGGGGCGAGGACAACGCCTCCTTAACGGCGTCCTTCACCGGATCGTCCGAGTTCTCGCGGTTCCCCTCTCCCATGCCCACGAAGGCCACGCCGCCCTCATTCATTATGGTGAGGATGTCCGCGTAGTCCAGGTTGACGAGCCCAGGTTTGGTTATGATCTCGGTCAGGCCCTTGATGGTCTGCATGAGGACCTCGTCCGCGACCTTGAAGGCTGCTTCGACCGGCATCTTCGGGACGAGCTCCAGGAGCTTGTCGTTCGGGACCACGATGGTCGTGTCCGTAACTCTCCTGAGCTTGTCCAGCCCATCCAGGGCGTTCTCCATTCTAACGGTTCCCTCGGCCCTGAAGGGGAGCGTGACCACGCCTATGGTCAAGGCCCGGATGAAGTCCTTGGAGATCCTGGCTACGTAATGGGCGGAGCCAGTACCTGTGCCTCCTCCCATGCCCGCGGTGATGAACACGATGTTGGAGCCGTTGAGGAAATTGCGTACGTCCATCTCGTTCTCGCGTGCCGCCTGCTCCCCCACCGACGGTATGGCGCCCGCGCCAAGGCCCCTGGTCGCCACCTTCCCGATCAATATCTTCGTGGGGGCATGGACCGATAGCAAATGCTTGGCGTCGGTGTTGATGGCGCAAAGCTGGGCACCGCTGATGCCCGCCTCCATGCAACGGTTGATCGTGTTGGAGCCCCCGCCACCGCAACCGATGATCTTGATGCTGACCTCTAACTGCTGGGCTATCTTCCTAATCTCTTCGTCTGCCGCGGAGTTGCCTCCGGTTGTTTGCACTGGCGCCTGTCCCTGCGCCTCTTCCTTTTGAGCGTTGGCCAAAGCGCTCTTCACTAAGGAGCTAGGCATTGTGCATCCCAGTATGACATTTGTCTGACTGTGCATATAAAGGTTGTCATGCAATCGGCTTATAAAGGAAAGAACGGCAAGCTTATTCATCGTAGAACGAGTGATAGCTTGCACATTCGTTAGGAGGTCAGGCCGATAATGATAGCCAGGGTGGGGGAGATCGTCATGAACTTTGAGATCAAGGGCCGCGGCGCTCCTACGACCCTCATCTCGGGAATGGCCTCGGACATGTCCGCCTGGTCATTGCAGGTCCCGTCGTTCACCATGAATTTCATGACCATCTGCCTCGAAAACCGTGGAACGGGCCAGACCGACGCACCTAACCGCCCCTATTCCATAGAGATGATGGCCGACGATACCGCCAAGCTGCTGGAGGTGATCGGAGCAGACTCCTCGAACCTGGTCGGTTTCGGGATGGGCGGAAGGATCGCTCTGGAGATGGCGATTAGGCATCCCACGAAGGTCACGGGCCTGGTGGTTAGCTCCTGCGCTCCGACGGCCACGGAGTCCGAGACGGAGCTCCTAACCCAGCTGAGATCGGCCATCGTCGAAGGCGCTGGCCGGTTCGAGGTCGCCAAGCGTGAGGTCAACTGGACGCTCAGCCCGAAATACTTTGAGGACAAAAGGGTCGCAGAGGGGGTCATCAGGGCCAGGATGGTCAGGATGAGCAGCACGAAGGACCAGGCCTTCCTGCGCCAGATAGATGCCATCCTAGATTACGATGCCAATGGTCGCCTGGCACAGGTGAGATGCCCGACCATGGTCCTCGCAGGCAGCAGGGACCGCCTCGTCCCCCCCGACAGCCAAAGTAAGATGGCTAATGCGATTCCTGATGCGGCCTTCGTCACGGTGGACGCGGCCCACATGGTGCTGGTCGAGGCTGCCAAGGACTTCAACGATAATGCCCTCGGGTTCCTGATTGAGAAGGGGACCTGATTATTTCCAGCTGCGGCTCCTCGCCGCCTTGGTGATCTTGGCGATCTCAACCACGGACTCCTTAAGCTTGGCCAGCATGGCCTTGTCGAACTTGGTCGGCGCCCCCTCCCCGAATTCCAGCCTGAATGTGCCATGCTGCCCGGGCACGGGCTTGAACAGGGAATACTGGAGAAGGAAGGAGATCCGGTTCCTCTCGCCGTTGTCGAGGTAGACCTTCTTCGTGATGTACTGGAGCTTGCTCTCCATAGTGTTGGCGTTCTCACCGCTGGATGCCCCCCACATCAGCATCAGTTCCACCTCCGTGTCCGTACCCTTGAAGCAGACGCTGAGTCCTTGCTCTGTGTCCCTCAATGCCAAAAGTTCCGGGAACTGTTTCACGGCGGCTCTCAGCTCGTTGATGATGGCCTTGGCGTTTGGTCCGCCGGTCGTCTCCACCCCTTCAATGCTCACTTGAACCCCAAGTCCAGTAGCGTGGACCCAGAATTAGTACCTGATGCCGCCTGCGCAATGTTCATAGCTATGCACACTCTGCGTCCAGGCCATAGCAATGGTCGACAAGGAGAGCAAGTTCCGAGGCGGCTTCCAGGCCGTTCCGCGACAGGTCAAGGCGGTCATATGGCTTACCAGCTTCACCGGCCTTGGCATCGGCTACCTGATGACCTACGTGGCTGCGTATCTCCCTGAGTTGGGCCTCAGTTCGGGTGACGTGGGACTGATCATCGGGGCGATGAGCGTCGCAGCCATGATTGCGGCCGTGCCCCTGGGGCTCCTCTCCGACCGCATCGGCAGGAAGAAGGTCCTCCTGTTGGCGCTTGGGATTTTCCCCTTCATCCTTTTCGGCTTCGCCCTGACGACGGAGCTGTGGGCCATGCTCGTGCTTGCCATCTTGGCCGGGATATCGGAGGGGGCGTTCCTCACCGCGTGGAACGCCCTCATTGCCGATCAGACGACCCTGGATAATCGCAACCCAGCATTCGCCCTGTCGTTTATCGTGAAC
>DATIXC010000190.1:0-6003 GCA_035518995.1 Methanomassiliicoccales archaeon
CCCAGGCTTCCTGGCCATGTCCCTTTTCTTCACCGCCTCCTCAGTCGGCCCGTTGATCATACCTTGGGAGAAGCAGGCCGGGACCTTCGAGCGGCTGCTGACCCTTCCCGTGAACATACCCATCCTGGTCACTGGAGACACCCTGGCCGGGGCTGGCTTCGGCCTAATCATCAGCACCATCGTCCTTTTTGTCGGGGCGGCCTTCCTTCCCTTGACCTTCCCCTTGGCAACGATACTAGCCCTCCCATTGCTCTTCATCCTCGGCAACATCTGCTTCGCAGGGCTCGGCGTGCTGCTATCATCGCCCGCTGGCAGGGTTCCAGCCAACATCATGATGCTGGCCGCCCTGGTGCGCTTCCCCCTCATCTTCATCAGCGGTATCTTCGTCCCTCTCTCGGAGATGCCCCCCGAGGTCAGATGGGTGACCTACTTCTCCCCGCTGACTTACCTGGTGGATGGCCTCAACGCCACAATGGGGCAGGCCAACGTATTTCCGATCGCGCTCGACGCGTTGGTCCTGGCCGCTTTCACTGGCGCCTTTCTGATTCTTGCCAGCTGGACCTTGCAGCGCAAGGCTCTAAAAGGGCTTTGAGAGGACCGAACCCAGCTCATTCACCAGATGCGACCTCACCCTAGGTGCTTGAGGAACACCGTCCAGGGCTTGTTAGACCAGGTCAACGGAATGCACAGGGGGCATGGAAGGTACTGGGCCGGCCGTCATCTTCGCCGGAGTGGGCGCCGTCACGGCCTTGGGCGGCACGGGTATCGCTGAAGGCAACGGCAGGACTATTGGACTGGTCGCCCCTCGAACGAATGCGCCGCCTTTCCGTCCTCGTCCAAGAAGAACTTGTGGTGGAAGCTTCCGAGATGGTGTCCGTCGAACCCGAAGAGCGCACCCCTGAAGACGAAGGCGAGGTTTGCGCTGTCAAGGTCATATACCACATCTTCTTGAATCCAGCCGACCATTCTGTCGTTCCTGTCGAATATGGGTTCCATGGGCTCAACACCTCGGATTGATTTTGTGCCAGGAGGAATATAATGATGCCCTCAAGCAGAACAGTACCCCTGGCTTCCCAAATGTTAATGATGGAGTAGCTCTAAATGAAGCTCAGGACGAGACCTTGACCTCTGAGGCGACGAATCCGGGTTCCGATCAAGCATCCAATGCTGAAGGTGGGACAGAGGAAGATCTGGAGCAATTGGAGGAGGAGTTGGAGGCTGAGAACCAAGGCCTGAACACCAGGGACGTCCTGAAGATCGTATTGTTCATCGCCATCGCGGTGGTGCTTCTCATAGTCATCCTGGGGATATTCGGGTTTCTAACACAAAGCCAATATGGGTTCCCTTAGACCGACCTATCGGTCATTTCCAGAAAAGATGGATGTGGGCCCGGCCGGATTTGAACCGACGACCACCCGGTTATGAGCCGGGCGCTCCACCAGCCTAAGCTACGGGCCCTAATGCAAACCACCGTTATTTCCAGTATAGATATATATTTGTCTAGGCTCGCGTAGAAGACATTACAGTTCATCCACGTGCGCTCTAATGGAAAAAGCGTTGGCCAATCAACTTTCGCTCACCTGATTTATGCGATATGGCATCAGCTAAATCCGAAGAAGACAATAGGCATTGGGAAGCGGGATTATGACCATCGAATCCGATTTGGAGAAGTTAAGATTGAAGGCCATAGAGCTCGGTGCCAAGGACGCTAAGACCATCCAGGCGAAGGAAGTCGTCATCGATCCTCGCGTGCGCCTGAAGTGCTCGGTGCCCATATGTGACAGCTACGGCCACAATCGGATGTGCCCTCCCAATGTCATCTCGGTCGAAGAGTTCGCGAGTGCACTTTTCCGGTACAGGCATGGCCTGCTAGTCCAATTCGAGATGGATTGGGGGGAGGACGAGGTGAGGAGATTATACAAAGGCGAGACCCTGGCCACCATGCACAACGACAAGGCCTACGTTGACAAGATGACCGAGGCCATGTGCAAGATGTCCACTGTGCTCTGTGAGCTGGAGAAGGACGCCTTGTACATGGGCCACCGGTTCGCGGTCGCGTTCTCCGGAGGCTGTTGCAGATTGTGCGATGAGTGCGTCGGCCCCGGGCCAGACGTGATGTGCCGCCATCCCTTCCAGGCCCGACCCTCCATGGAGGCGATGGGTATAGACGTCGTCGCCACCGCGGAGAAGGCGGGAATGAAATTGGTTTTCCCGGCCCGGGACAAAGCGATCTGGACCGGGCTCATATTGGTTGATTGATATCGGAAGCTCCTTTCCCGCTCAGCCAGGGGGCATACTCGGCCGCATGGTCGGTGGCCATTGCGTTACGATTCTTCTTTATTCAAGGCACTGCGGCGGTCGATTGCAGCGAAGGAAATAATTCGATTAGAAAAAAAGGAAGAAGAAAAAAAAGTTTGGTGGTTACACCATCTTCTTTCCCGCTTCGTAGGATGGGCTCTGGTTCCAGACATCGGTTGGCTCGATGGTCCAAACGCCAGCGGCCTTTAATCCCAACGTCTTCAGATGCTCGTTCATCTTGTCGAACAGCGGTCCAGAGGTCAAGTATTCTTTGACATGGCCATTTACCTGATACGACTTCATGTCAGCCGTGACCAGGACGGTGACCTTCTTGCTCTTCTTCTTGGCGGTCTCCAGATTCTTGCCAGTCTCCTTCATCAGTATCGCTCCGAAGGCGACCATCTCCGGTGATGGCGCTATGATGCTCCCTACCTGTATCACATGGGGTGTCCCGTCCTCCCGGACGGTGGCCAAAACCTTCGTCGCCTTGGGGTTGTTCACGGCTTGGAATACTTCGTCAGGCATTTTCACCATTGAATTTCCACCTCGAACTGGTTAGGACAATATGCCCTACATAAAGATTCAGTGGCGGACTGATTGAAATTTGCCGTATTTGGAACGATTTCTCGCTTCAGAGTGAAAACGGCTAAATGCGGCGCAACCATTACAATGCTGATGTGCTGCCCTTCGCCGCTTAGCCTAAAAGAGAAAGTTCCGGACATGAAGCCGACCACGTGGATAAATGCCAAAGCCGTCGAGCCGAAGGACCTTCGCAACAAGGTTGCGCTGGTCTACTTCTTTTCCTTCGGGGATGAGTTCTCGGAGGCGGCGATCAGCCATCTCTCCTATCTCTGGAGGAAAATGCGTGACAAGGGGCTGATGGTCATTGGCGTCCACGTCCCAAGCCTCGAAAAGGAGAAGGAGATCGATTTCGTCAAGGCAGAGGTCGAGCGAAACGGCATCGAATTCCCCGTGGCCGTGGATAACGATTACAAGGTCTGGAACGCCTTCCGCAACCAATTCTTCGGGCAATTCCATTTCATCGATCACCAGGGGATGATCCGCCTCACGCGATCCGGCGAGGGGATCGCCGAGGAGGTGGAATTGGCAGTTGTCCACCTGCTCAATGAATCTGGAAAAAAGATTGATCTGGGACCGGAGATAGACGGCGTCTGTCTCGAGGGCGATTGGTACGTTGATGAGGGCTATATCGAGCTCGAAGGCACGTCCGGGAAGATAAGTCTCAGGTACATCGGGCAAGGCCTGGACCTCGTGCTCTCCAGCCCCAAGCAAAAGAAGCTCGAGGTCAAGTTGGACGAGGCTGCGATAGGTGCGTCAATGGCGGGAAAGGATGTCATCATTGAGGGGTGCAAGAGCTACCTGGTCGTCGGGAAGGAGAAGCGCCATGAGGTGATCAGAGAGGAGCGGGAGGTCATGCACGAGGTGGAGATGAACGTCAAAGGCAAAGGCCTGCGGCTCCTAGGCTTCTGCGTCGTGGAGTGATGATCACCACGCTCTTCCATCGATGGCGCTCGTTTTAAGATTAATAAGGCAGGAGAAGGCCAATCCTGTTCTTCGTCATCCTCCTTGAAGAGGTACCTCCAAGCAAGTTCCGCAATCGCATCCCCTATCAGAGGATCGATGATGAACAGGCACAGCTGCTCTAGGGCCGCTCCGCCAACAAACAGGGCTGAGCCAAATAAATACCGATCAAGGCGTTGTCCAATTGGTGAATGCGATGCCTGTGCAGAAGAAGGACAAAGGCGACGTCATCGGAAGGAAGCTAGTTCTCAACGACCTCCTCGCCTATCAAGAAGGGGCCGTCGTGTCCCGCACCCTCATAGACAAGAAGGTCGGAACCGTAACGATTTTCTCTTTCGACGAAGGAGAGGGGCTCAGCGAGCACACCGCACCCTACGATGCCATGGCCGCCATAACCGATGGCCGCGCCGAAATAACCATCGCGGGCGAGCCCTTCGAGCTCAGCGCTGGGGAGATGATCATCCTGCCTGCCAACAAGCCTCATGCTCTACGCGCCTTGGAGCCGTTCAAGATGATGCTGATCATGATACGCTCCGAGGATAAGGCGCCCGAGCTCGTCAAAGAGAGGATTTGATTGAATGCGAAGATGTGGAGGATGGCGCCGTCGAACGGGATCGAACCGTTGACCTTGTGATTAACAGTCACACGCTCTACCGACTGAGCTACGACGGCCTAGTGGTGCGGAAAACTACCGCCTGGTATTAAGCTTTTGGGGGCGGGGCTCGACCTATGGCAAGGAGCCCCGCAGCTTATTCACCGTCTCGTCCATCGAGGCGAGGATGGCCTTGAGGTCTAGGAAGAATTGCTGCAGCTTCTCGGTGGTGACGGCGCCTTCGGGTGAGGGCGCTATCAGGCCTTCCTGTTCCAAGATCCGCAAGGAGTAGCGGACCTTGTGCTGCGGGACGTTCAGGAGCTCCGACAGCCGAATGATGCCGATGGGCTCGTGCTCCATGATGGCCTTGAGCATCGTGACGTGCCTCTCCAGAAGCTCAATCTCGCTCTCGATCTTGCTGGTTAGGACGCTCCTCCCCTTCACGTTGTCACCCCAATTGTCTCCTACTACGCTACATGATAGCATTTGGCTCTTAAATTCATTGCTAGCCGGGAAGGTCATTGCCAGCATTCCTGAGGTCCATGGGTCGGACCCTGTCTCACATCCGCCTTATGTTGCAGACCCAGCCGTCGTAGAAGGCCTCGCGTTGGTTCTCGAGCACCGCCACCTTCCTCTTCTTCTCCTTGGCCCAGGACTCCACCAGCCTCGCCTCGCGTTCCGTGCCCTCGGTGACGATGACATGGTCCGCGACCTCCAGCACCTCACTGAGGATCCTCTTCCATATGATGGAGTTGTGCGGCCCTATCTCCCCGGCCATGAGCATGATGGCGAAATGCGCGTGCTTCAGGTAGTTCGAGGCCCGGGTGCCGTCGATGCAAACCGTCTCCTCGGGCAGCAGCCTTCCCGCTCTGAGACCCAGAGATAAAAGGGCCGGGTCGTTGTCGAAGGATATAGGAACCATGCCCATGTCCCTGAGCGCCACCGAGCCCACCCCGGAGCCGCAGCAGGCGTCGATGCAGACCTCGCCCTCCGGGCGCTTCCATAGCTCCGTGAGCAGGTCGGAGATGGCTAGCACCCTGGTCGGGGTGAAGTCCTCCAGGGAGGGGGCGACCTCATTGGCCATCCGAAGGGAATAATACTCGCGGACCGCCGCCTCCCATTCCGAGCGTTCCTCCTGCAGCACCTCCGCATCAAGCTCCTCCAGCTTCTCGAACAGGTCGGCGACGGGCTTTCGCAGCAGGAAGGAGGTGCACTTCCAGCCATGGCCGTCGTTCAGAGCGACCGCCAGCGGATACTCGTCCATGGAGATCAGCAGCCTGGCCTGCTTGGCTGGCATGGTCAGGAGCATCTGGGTGTAGGAGTCGTCGGTCAGGCGCTCGAAGCTAGGCTCGATGAACTCCACATTATCCACGTCGAGAAGAACGGCGGCGCGCATGAGGAACGCTACCTGTAACTTCTGGGCGCAGAAAAGCCTTTCCACGTGGTCTGGGCCTTCAGGCGAAACCGGCCCTCCTCAGGCCTTGCCGTACACTAGGACGCTAGCCCCGCTCGTGGGCTTGGCATCGTCCGAGACGAGGTGCAATATGACCTTGGAGATCTCCGCGGGAGGG
>DATIXC010000191.1:0-8350 GCA_035518995.1 Methanomassiliicoccales archaeon
CCACTCTTTAACAATTCCTCCCACGTTATTGGAGATTGGCTTCTGAAATACCACTACCCTTAACGAACTTAAACTTTTTTTTATAATCCTGTGACGAATGTTTATAGCAACCTAGATTAACCATCCGCATCCTTTGCGCAAGCCGGTAGCATGGAAGATAAGCCTTGCCCTCCAGACGAGACGTGCCCTGTGCCTCGGGAGGCGCATCCGGCCGCCCCAAAAGGCAAGAGGACCGCCACCTTCGGGCTCACTGGTATGACGTGCGCGACCTGCGCCCAGACCATCCAGAGGAGCCTCGAGGACCTGCAGGGCGTGGAGAGCGCCAACGTCAACCTGGCGACGGAGAGGGCCACGGTCACATACGATCCCGAGAAGGTGGACGTGGACAAGATGAGCAAGGCGGTCAAGGACGCGGGCTACGACACCATCACCAATGAGATCACGCTCTCCATCGGAGGGATGACCTGTGCCTCCTGCGCCAAGACCATCGAGGAGGCGCTCATGGCGCTGGATGGCGTCAACTCCGCCGCCGTCAACCTGGCCACGGAGAAGGTGAAGGTCAAGTACGACTCGCAGAGGGTCAGGGTTGGCCAGTTGAGGAAGGCGATAGTCGACGCGGGGTACGAGGTGCTGGAGGCTCAGACCGTCGACGCCGAGCGCGAGGCCAGGCGACAGGAGATGCTGCGCAGCCGGCGGATGCTGGTCTTCTCCATCGCCCTCTCGGTGCCCACGTTCACGCTCTCCATCGCCTTCATGTTCACATCGCTGGGCCAGCAGCAATGGGTCATGGACTACGGCAACTACGTCCTGTTCCTCCTGGCTACACCGGTGCAGTTCATCGCCGGCTATCGCTTCTACGTCGGCGCCTGGAAGGCGCTGAAGAATCGGAGCGCCAACATGGACACGCTCATCGCCGTCGGCACCTCGGCCGCATATTTCTACAGCGTGGCCGTGACCTTCTTCCCAGCGCAGTTCTCGTTCGAGGGCACCTCGACCTACTACGACTCTTCGGCATTGATCGTCACTCTGATATTACTGGGCAAGTACCTGGAGGCGAGGGCGAAGGGCTCCACCTCCGAGGCCATCCGCAAGCTGGTGGACCTGCAGGCCAAGACCGCGCGGGTGCTGCGCGACGGCAAAGAGGTCGAGGTGCCCGTGGAGGAGCTCGATGTCGGGGACATTTTCATGGTAAGGCCGGGAGAGAAGGTCCCGACCGACGGCGTGGTGCTCGAGGGCACATCCGCCATAGACGAGTCCATGCTGACCGGGGAGAGCATACCGGTGGAGAAGGAGGTTGACTCCAATGTCATCGGGGGCTCGATCAACAAGAACGGCCTGCTCAAGGCCAGAGCCACTCGCGTCGGAGCCGACACCGCCCTCTCCCAGATCGTCCGCCTGGTGGAGGAGGCGCAGGGATCGAAGGCGCCTGTGCAGAGGCTCGCCGACAAGGTAGCCGGCATCTTCGTGCCGGTTGTGATCCTCATAGCCATCGTCACCTTCCTTCTTTGGTACTTCTGGGCGTACGGCCTCTTCGAGAGCATGCCGGCGCCCCAGTTCGTGTTCTCCCTCACAGCCTTCATCTCGGTGATGGTGATCGCCTGCCCCTGCGCGCTGGGTCTGGCCACGCCGACGGCCATCATGGTCGGGACGGGCAAGGGCGCGGAGATGGGCATCCTCATCAAGAGCGGCGAGGCGCTGGAGATCGCTGGTAACGTCCAGACGATCGTGTTCGACAAGACAGGGACGCTCACCAAGGGCGAGCCGGAGGTCACCGATGTCATCGGAGTCTCGATGGATGAGAAAGAGCTCCTCTGGCTGGCCGCCTCGACGGAGAAGGGATCCGAGCATCCCCTGGGCCAGGCCATCGTCCGAAGGGCGGAGCACGAGGACGTCAAGCTTGGGCCCCCATTGGAGTTCGAGGCGGTTCCCGGCAAGGGCGTCAAGGCCAAGGTCGAGGGCCGCTCGGTGCTGGTCGGGAACAGGCGCATGATCGAGGAGGTGTGCAGGATCGATGGCGCCGAGGACAAGATCGCAGGGCTGGAGGGCGAGGGGAAGACGGCCATGATCGTCGCCGTCGACGGCCAGCTCGCGGGAGTGGTCGGCGTGGCCGACGTCGTCAAGGAGTCGTCGGCGACCGCCATTTCCGAGCTCAAGAGCATGGGCATTGAGGTGGCCATGATGACCGGCGACAACCTCAGGACCGCGGAGGTCATCGGCAGGCAGCTGGGCATCGACAGGGTTTTGGCAGAGGTGCTGCCCGAGGATAAGGCCAAGGAGGTTGCCAAGCTGCAGGAGGGTGGCAGGGTCGTGGCCATGGTCGGGGACGGCGTCAACGACGCGCCCGCCCTGGCACAGGCGAACGTGGGCATCGCCATCGGCTCGGGCACGGACGTGGCCATCGAGACGGGCACCGTGGTGCTCATCCGCAACGACCTTACGGACGTGGTCGCCTCGATCCAGCTTAGCAAGAGGACCATGCGCAAGATCCGCCAGAACCTGTTCTGGGCCTTCGGCTACAACACCGCTGGCATACCCATCGCCGCCGGGCTCCTCTTCCCGTTCATCGGCGTTCTCCTACCTCCCTGGCTGGCCGCAGGCGCGATGGCCTTCAGCTCGGTGTCGGTGGTGACGAACGCCGCATTGCTCAAGCGCTATACCCCGGAGATCAAGAAGAAGACGGACAAGAAGGTGTGAGCGAATGACCGCAATAGACCCGATATGCAAGATGGAAGTGGACGAGAAGACCGCGAAGTGGAAGTCAGACTACAAGGGCAAGACCTATTATTTCTGCGCCCCTGGCTGCAAGAAGAAGTTCGATTCGGACCCTGAGAAGTGGTCAAAAGCCTGATCCGCGAACCACTCCAAACGCCTTCCTCGCATTCTTTTATAACCTGCGCCAGGAGTATGCATCTCAGGTGCTTAGAATGCCCAATTGCTGGAATTGCGGGCAGACATTGCAGCGCCCTGACTCGCAATACTGCGATCACTGTGGTGCGAGGATCTATGGCCGCGTTGGCGAGAACACAACCCACGCTGAGCGCACCCGTTTCGATGAGAACCTAGCCCTCCTCTTCAACATTACAGGAATCGGCGCTATCGCGATAGGCGTCCTATTGGCGATTGGCCTCCTCCGGCTGGTGAACGAACTGCCTGGCATGGGAGCCTTTTTGGGGGCGGTCATAATTGGAGCGTTGGTCGTAGGGGCTGTCTTCCTGTTCATGGCCAACAGGATTAAGGAGGGCAAATAGGTCAGTGCTGGTGACCGCCCAGGCCCTTCTTCTTGCGCTCGTCCTCGAAGTCCTCGGCCTTCTGGTCGAACTCGTGCTGCCGGGGGAGGGCCTTCTTGGCGATGCCCGCCCCTTCCATGGCCAGCTCGAACAGCTTCGGGCTCAGGCTGATGCCGTAGCGCGTGGTCATGGCCAGGAGCTTGCCCGGGTTCATGACCTCGTTCTTGTCCAGCGCGTTCTTGATGGCCTTCATCTGCTTGACGTTGCCCTTGCCTCGCACGATCTCCAGGTTGGCCGCGAAGAACGCCCCGAACCCCAGCGGGCGACCGCCGTAGTCGTACGATACGTCGGATGTCCTCTTGTTGTAGGCGTAGGAGGTCATCTGCAGCAATGAGTCTGGGTTGAAGAAATAGTAGGGCATGAACATGACCGTGTTGCGGTCGCACATAATGCCGATGATGGCCCCGTCCATCTTGAACTCGTCCAGGAGCTGGTAGCACCTGTCGGCGCATGCCTCGAAGTCCTTGAGGCGCACCACGATCTCGCCGGGGATGTTCCCGAGGCCGACCTCCCGGGCGCGGAACTCGTAGCAGCGCTCGTCCCACTCGTGCTGCCCCACCTCTGGGGCCATCTTCTTGCCGCCGTGCTTGGCCATGAGGGCGTCCACGAACGCCTCCTGCCTCTCCACGTCCTCCTTGGCGCCGTCGAAGGCGATGTTGAGGATCGTGCCCACCTCGGGCGCGTGCTTGCCGGCCTTCCTCAGGTAATCGAAGTGGCGGCCGTCCGAGAACCCGATGTGCAGGGGGACGACCTGGGAGCGGCACAGCTCCCAAAGGGGCTTGCCGATGTCATTCAGCTTGCCGAATGCGTAGGAGCAGTTCTTGAGCGTCCCTCCGAACGGATGGAGCTTCAGTGTGACCTTGGTGATCACGCCCAGCGTGCCCTCGGCACCTACCTGTAGGGCGTTGAGGTTGTATCCCGCGGAGTTGTCGGCTACGTCCCTGAACCCGGTCTGCGAGACGGTGCCGTCGGGCATGACGACCTCCATGCTGCGCAGGTTCAGGCCAGGTCCTCCGTACTTGTAGGAGCCGATGCCCACGCCGTCCTTGGCGATCCAGCCGCCGACGGTGGCGCTGGGGAACGAGCTGGGATAGGAACCGAGGATCAGTCCCTTGGCCAGGCAGGCCTCGTAGACCTTCTTGTAGTCCGCTCCGGCCTCGACCGTGCAGCAAAGGTTGTCGACGTCGATGTCGATGACCTTGTTCATCCCGCCCGCGAGGTCGATGACTATACCGCCGAAGACCGGCATGCTCCCGCCCAGGCCCCAGCTCGAGGCGCCGCGGGGCACGATGGGGACGCCGTCCTGGTTGGCTATCTGGACGATCTTCTGAACGTCGGTCGTGCTCCTGGGCCTGACCACGATGTCCGGAACGTTCATGAATCCGAGCTGGGTGACGTTCGGCAACGGGGCCAGGTCATGGCTGTAAAGCAACCTCTCCATCTTGCTGGTCTTGACGTTCTCCTTGCCGATCGCGGCCTCAAGCTTCCTCGCCGTGCTCGTCGGGGCATCACGAACATTCTTCTCGTCAACGGCTGCCATGGACTATCCCTCGTTAAATGCAGTTACGAACCTGTCTGGGGATAGTCTATGCCCTATTTAAATTCAACTGGGATTTCTGGTATAAAATTTCGATGCTGGTTACACAGAAATCCTCACTCTCGGTCAAATGAAAAGCGCCCGGAGTTTACGGCGCCTTGGGGTACTTCGTGAGGGGGTCTAGGTCTGGAGTCCCAGCAGGTCCTCCGGTCCTGCGCGCCCGACACGTTCCACTTCTCGCCACCGAATTCCTGCCGAGGCGCTCACGCGTTTCGACGTTCGTTTCGGCGCTGGAAATTCGAGACCGTACTCCAGGGCCCGCAGCGCCCTGGCGTCGGGATCGAACCGCAGTTTTCAGGCTGCGTATGGAACCGGACTACTTCGGCGCTGTCCTCAAACAGCGCAGGATCCTATCCGGTTTCCCCGAATGCATTCCGCCTCCGGGCAATCCCTCTTATTGCGGGAGGATGCTATAAATAATCTCCTTATATCGACCATCTGGATACGACCCGATGCCGATGATTCGTCGTTATCCTCTGAGATACCCAGCGAGAGTCTACGTGGGGCGATTCGCAGATGCCAAGGTTAAAAAGCCCGGGGTATGCGAGAACCGAGGAAGGATTCAGCGACCTCGCCTCGCCATTCCTCAAAATGGCTTCTTGCGTGGCGACTGATGCCCCATTCCTGCTTTCCGAGCGACGCGGCCTGCGCGGTTCGGAGCGGATCCGCCATTCCCCCGAGTTATCACCTCGATGGGAGACGGAGAGCCACTTCGTGGCACATGGGTGCTGATCGGACCAGGTTGCCGAACTTAGCGGCTCCTGTTATTCTGACCGCCTTCCCAGTTGTTTTCGCCCCCGGGCGAGATAGTATCTGTGAAGGCTCTTATTTAAGGATTTTGTCGGACGTCCAGGCACTCTCCAGATGCTGCGAACGGGAAGCTCTCGCCGATGGCATTCATCGTGTCGGTTCTTATGAATAATGACCTAGGAATTGAATAAAAAAAGCGCCCGGGGTTTACGGCGCCTCTGGGTACTCCGTCGGTGACCTTGAGGCAAAGGCTTCTGCAGAGCGTTTCGCGCTCATGGCCAAGCTCGACATCCATCTCTTGCATGGGCATCCCTGTCCCAAAGGACATTGATGGCCTATGCGTTGAATCCGCCGTCGCGCGTCGAAGTCGCGGCCAACGACTGCCACGGTAGACCAAGGTCCGGAGACCTTGAATGGATCCAGATTCCGCGGGTACTGTCCTCAGACGGCACAGGCACCGATCTGGATTCCCCAGTTGCATTGCGCCCCCGGGCAACCTAATGGTACGTTTCCCATGTTATAAAAAGGATGTGTTTTCCATTCTCCAGATGAAGCGAATTACCAGCTTTTTTACCAGATGTCGATTCATCGGGCGGGGGCATCTGGCCGGACATGGTAGAAAAGCGATGCTTCACCCGGGACCGACGACAAATAATTCATCGGGGGATCCATTATATGCTCATGGACCTCCGGATAGGCGTCTGCGGCATCGCCTGCGAGAGATGCCCTCGAATGAGATCGGGGAATTGCCCGAACGGCCAGGTTGGTTGCGTCCCGAGGGAGAACCGCTTCTGCGAGATCGCCACCTGCGCGTTCCAAAAAGGGGAGAGGCTCTGCTTCGATTGCAAGGAGTTCCCTTGCCAGACCACAAGAAAGGGACCGATCGCCTTCGGCTACTGCGAGTACATCTCCGGGAAGGGTTGAGAGGCCGGATCGATCACTTCTTGTCCTGCAGCTTCTCCCTGGCCACACGGATCTTCTCGTTGATGCGCTCCACGTGCTCCTCGGTGCTCGCACGTATCCGCTCGAGATGGGCCTTGTCTATCTCGCCCTTCTTGCACTGCTTCTCCGCCTCCTCCAGCTCTTGGCGGTACTCCGCCTTGATGGCGTTGAGCTCCTTGATCTTGTGCTCCAGCTTTTCCGTGCTCGGACTGAACGTGCCGTCTCCCCCTCGCCTAAAATAGGCCAGTCATATATACTGTACGGATATAATAATGATTCACCTCGGACGGGCCTGAGGCCGTACCCGTTCGGGGAAGAAGCGCTCCAGCCGTTTCAAGCCATCATCGTCCAGCAAGTGGAGATGGGTCTCGCACGTGCAGTCGGAGCAGCCGAACCCAGGCGCGAAGGGGCGCGCTCCCCTCATGCACCCGACCATGTCGTTGAGCATGCACTCGAGGTCCTCATCGCTCCTCATCACCAAGGCCTCGACCGGCCGAGCCCTCGCCCGAAGCCTGTCGATGTGCCAGTGCACCTTCTTCTCGCACGAGAAATGCCTCAGGACCCTGGCCTCCAAGGAGACGAGGGCGCTGCCGGCGTAGGCGTACGTCCCCATGGGGAACCGAACCGTGCCGAGGGCCCCTACCTCGATCTCCTCGGCCGCGCCCAAGCGCAGTATGAGGAGGTAGGCACCGCCGTTCCCGGCCTTCTTGGCGCTCATGGCCGCCTGACCTCTTTGCTCCCGGTACCGAGGGCCGTCATGGGTTCTGTCGCGCGGTCCACGAGAACCTTGGCGTCCTTGGAGGCCACCTGCGCCTTGGTGAGGATGCGCACTATGGTGCTGCCTCCAAGGCGGGAGGGCGCGATGGTGGATATGTCGCAGAGCTTGCGGCCGTATATGTCCACGTCGCATAGCTGGTCCTTGACCTGCTCGTAGGGCACCTTCACCCGCAGCCCGTCCAGGTGCAGCACGATCGGCGCAGGCCTTAGGGACTGCATCACCAGCTCCAGGTTCTCGATGCGCTGCTTCACCTCGGCGGGGTGCACGTAGAGCGGGTCCTCGTCGATCTCCTCCTTCCGCGCCTGGACCACGCGCTGCACCGCCCTCGCCGTCTCCTCCAGCTTGGCTATCTCCTCCGCCCGGCGCATCCTCTCCACCTTGCGCCCGACCCCGCACACCAGCGCCTCGCAGTTGGGCAGCCCGGATATCTCCGGGCCGCACACCACGGTGACCGGTATCTCGATGCGCTCGAAGAGACGGACCTTGTCCTTCAGGATGCAGTCCGCGAAGTTGCCAAGCACGAAGACGGCGGCGTCGTACTCCTCGATGAACGCCTTCTCGTCCGCGCTTATCTGCGCGGTCTGGCGCCCCTTGCCCCTCGCCAGGCCCATGACCACGGTGATGGCGCCGTACTTGCGTAGCTGCTCGGCGATGTCGCAAATGGGATGGGGCATGTGGTGCCTGCCCAGCGTGGGCCCGACCACGGCTATCTCCGTCCCGGCGAGCGGGACCTCTATCAGCTTCCCGCCCAGCTCCCGGGTCTTGGCCTCGATGACCGGACGGTCCTCGGCGGGGATGGCGATGGTCGCGGTGATCATCACCTGGATCTGGGTCTTCTGGATCACGAACCCGCCGATGTCCTCCACCAGCTCATAGAGCTCGCTGATGCGGTAGACGCCGCCGTCGAACATCAGCACCTCATACATCGGCCTCTTCCTCCTCGTCGTCGACGACCTCGGTGCCCTCGTCGAGGCCGATGCCCTTGACCATCTGCTT
>DATIXC010000192.1:0-3730 GCA_035518995.1 Methanomassiliicoccales archaeon
TGTCCTTCTTCGGCACCGGCGGCTCGGGTATGCTCCTGATGGCCCGGACGATGTTCAGGTTGGAAATCCTGCGGGTGGCGACGTAGACGGTGACGAGGGTGAGCGCGAATCCTCCCAGGTATGCAAGGATCAGAGACATCGGTGTGAAGGTGAAGTAGGCGACGAGGTCGAAGGAGAACTCCCCGAACTTGATCGCCCCGCTCATGAACCATACGATGATGTATGCCAGGATCAGTCCTAGCCCGGACCCCACGCCAGCGGCCAATGCCGCGTACAGCGTCCCTTCGTACGTGAAGAGGCGCTCCAGCTGGTCCCTCCTCATGCCAATGGCTCTGGCTACGCCCATCTCCCCTTTCCGCTCCTCGCCCAGCATGGTGAAGATGTTCACCACCAAAGCGACACCGGCGATGATGGAGAAGGCGCCGAAGACGAAGAAGAGGCTGGTGAACATGTTGGCCATGGTCCTGGCCTCCGATATGGCATGCGCCTTGTCATTGACGATGCGTAACTCCTTCGATTCCTGCAAAGGCTCTGCCAGAATGGCGTTGATGTCCGTCCTCACCTGATCGGCATGCGAGAGGCCGCTGTCCCCCTGGCCCACGATCGAGATGAAGATGAAGTTCGACTGCCCCGGGTGGCTGGTCAAGGCCTGCGCGGTGGCGATGTCCATGTAGATCGTGTTGTTGCCTCCGTACGCGCCTAGCCCTTGGCTCTGCACGACAAGTGAAACGGTGGCGATCACGAAGTGGGTCTGGTCGATGAAGACGGTGACGTAGTCGCCTTGGTGGGCATCTATGTCCTTTGCGGCCTTGTCGTTCAGGTAGACGGAGGAAGCGCTGGGCGCGACCGAAACCTGCGAACCGTCCTGGCCGTAGAAATAGCCGAAGTTCCTGACCACTGTGTCGTTGAGCCCGAGCAGATCGAAGGTGGGATTGGACAGCTGGTTGGAGTTGTCGAGCACTGCGACATTATCCCGAATCAGGGTGTTCGACGCCTCCACATTGGGGATCGAGGCGAACTCCGCCGCCAGCGTACCGAGGTAGTTGTCATCGAAGTACCTGAAGCCGTCGTTGGGCGAACCGACGCTGAAATCCACCTCTCCCAGGTTGTTGGTGACCTGCTTGACGATCATGTTGTCCATGGTGTCGCCCACCACGAGCGAGGTGGAGATGATCGCGGTGCCGACCATCAGCCCGCCGATCACCAGGGCCGTTGTGCCCTTGCGCCGGGCCAGGTTTCTCATGGCCATGATGAACAGGACGCGGTGCCTCCGGGCGTCCAACATTACTATGACGATCACGACTGCCAAAGCCAGAAGCAATGCCAGGAAGGCTGGCAGGAGGACGAAGAGCGCGACGATCAACGCCGCGGCGATTATGAGCATGCCCAGGCTGATGAGCTTCGCCAACGGGTCACCCCAGCCTGCGGATCTCTTGCGTGACCTTTTGGATGTTGCCGTTGTGCTCCACGATGAGGCCGTCCCTCATGTGCACTATGCGGTCGCACACCGCCCCGACCTCGGGGTCGTGCGTGACGAGCACGAAGGTCTCCCCATGCTCCTTGTTCAGCTTGCGCATGAGGGCGACCACCTCATCCGCAGTCTTCTTGTCAAGGTTGCCAGTCGGCTCATCTGCCCATATTATCGCAGGGTCGTTCACCAGAGCCCGGGCGATGGTGACCCTTTGCCTCTCACCCCCAGAAAGGGACGCAGGCCGCATGGTCATCCGGTCCTTGAGGCCCACGGCGATGAGCAGCTCCTGCGCCTTCTTCCTGGCATCCTTGGAATTGTAATCGGTAAGAAGCAGAGGCAGCTCGACGTTCTCCTCTGACGTCAGCACCGGAAGGAGATTGAAGAACTGGAAGACGAACCCCATCCTCTTGGCCCTGAAGATGGTCTTGGCGTCGTCGTCCATCTCCGTGATCTCCTTGCCCTCGACCTGGACCTTCCCGGAGGTCACCTCGTCGATCCCGGATAGGCAGTTCAGGAGGGTGGTCTTTCCACAGCCAGATGGGCCCATGACCGCAACCATCTCGCCCTCTTCGATGGATAGGCTGACGTTCTTCAAGGCCTCGACCTTGATGTCACCGGTAACATAGGTCTTGCAGACGTCCTGGGTCCTGATTATGTTGGCCATGCAGCGCCCTCTTCATGAAATCGAGCTCATGGTCACGAAGCTTCGAGCCCGGTTAGGTCGTGGAGATAGAATAAGTGCTATATGAAAATGAGCTAGCACGAGGCTCTGCCCTCGAACCATTGGATAGGGAATCTGGAGAAAATGAAAGGAAATAGAAAAGGAAGAAAGTGGTTTGGAGATGCCCGCGCTCACTCGGTGGCAGGTTTGGTAGTGGAGACCTTGCGGCCGCTCGACGTGATGTCCTCGACCTCCTTGGTCTCCTGCTTCATCTCCTCTTCGAGCGTGGTAAGGTCCTTGCGCAGGTCCTCGGGCCTGGGTATCGGGCCGAGTATATCGTCGGCCTTGCCCACGATCTTCTCCACCTCCTCGGTTTTGGAGATCTCCCTCTCCGGAACGGTCCTTCCAGTGCCGAGGTACTCCGACACTCCCTCCACCAGCTTGGTGAGCTCGAAGGGCAGGATGTACTTCGTTGACGGGCTCAGGCCTAGTGCCTTGAAAGCGTCTAGCGAGAGCACGGTCAGGGCCTTGGAGTCCAGGGTGCTCGCTCCCACGGACAGGATGCGCAGCTTCTGGGCATCGCCTTGGGCCTGCAGGATGATTGCCATCCGCTCGCCCTCAGCCTCCAGGATCTTGGACTGCCTGATGCCCTCGGCCTGCAGGATGCGGGCGCGCTTCGTACCCTCCGCCGTAAGGATGGCGGCCTTCTTCTCGCCGTCCGCCTTCAATATGGCCGCGCGCCGCAGCCTTTCCGCCGAGGTCTGCTCCTCCATGGCGTTCTTGACCTTGGGCGCCGGGTCGACCTCCCTGATCTCGACGTTCTCCACCCTCACGCCCCATTTGTCGGTGGCCTCGTCCAGCACGTCCCGGAGGTGGACGTTGATTCGCTCCCGGTTGGAAAGAATCTCGTCCAGCTCCATGTCCCCGATGATGGAACGCAGCGTGGTCTGGGCCAGATAAACTGTGGCGGCGCGGTAGTTCTGCACCTCGAAGAATGCCTTCTTGGGGTCGATGACCTTGGTGTAGATGATCGCATCCACGTTGGTAGGCGAGTTGTCCTTGGTGATGACCTCCTGCTTCGGTACGTCCAGCACCTGAGTCCTCAGGTCGATCTTCACCACCTCGCTTATCAACGGCGTAACGTAGTTGAACCCTGAGTTCAGGATGCGCACGAACTTGCCCAGCCTCATGTAGATGCCTTGCTCATAGGGCCTGATGATCCGGATACCGCTGGACAGGATCAGCAGTATCACGATGATCGCGATCATCACCAGGCCGACGACCAGATAGTTGATTGCCATTTTTCAGACCTCCATTCTTTTCAGATTACTTCCCTCACCAAGGCCCCTACTCGGGGACCTCCTCGACAGTGACATGCACGCCCTCGCTGCTCTTGACGACCACCTGTTTTCCCTCGCGGATCTCGCTTGCTGCGGTGGCGCTCCAGATGTCATGCTCGATCCTAACCTTGCCGGTCAGGCTGTTGGGCCGGACGGTCCTGGTCACGACCCCTTTCTGCCCGACCAGGGATGTGGCCACGGTGGTCTGAGGCGGGGCTGGCGGTGCCAGCCTCTGGTACAGCTTGATGGTCACGTACG
>DATIXC010000193.1:0-9118 GCA_035518995.1 Methanomassiliicoccales archaeon
GCTCTACCAGCTCTCCCCTCTCGAACCTAATGGCCCTTTCCACGCCCTCATGGCGGATGCGCACCTCGAGCCATGTTGAGAGCGAGTTGACCACGGTGAGGCCGACGCCGTGCAGGCCGCCCGAAACCTTATAGGACTTGCGGTCGAACTTGCCGCCCGCGTGCAGGTGGGTCATGACCACCTCCACCGCCGGCTTGCCGTACTTCTCGATCATGCCCGTGGGAATGCCCCTGCCATCGTCGGCCACGGTGACGCTCCCATCCTGGTTGACCGTCACGTCTATGCGCGAGCAGAAGCCTCCCATGGCCTCGTCGATGCTATTGTCCACTACCTCGTAGACGAGATGGTGCAGCCCCCGGGCGTCCGTGGAGCCGATGTACATGCTCGGGCGCTTCCTCACGGCCTGCAGGCCTTCTAGGACCTGGATTCGGTCGGCCGTGTAGCTTGAGTCCTCCATCCTGATCACCTGGTGAACGTGATTCTAACCTGTGGTCGGTTGATCGTTCCTTGAATAGCGAGCAGAGCCGCTAATCCCATCCCGTTTAGTGATGAACCTAAGGCCCTGAATGTATAAATATCCTTCGCGGTCAATCTGGATATATAAGCTCCGGAGCCTCTTATTTTCATGATTTCAAGAGGGCGTGCCGGCACATCTCCCCTACCAGTGCGGTTAGCCTTCGGGAAGGGGCTATTTCGAGGGGTGAATGTTCAAATAGGACGGTGGGGGCTAGGGGGGACGCTATGACGCTCATGGACCGCGCCCGGCAGGCCTCGACCGTCGAGGTCGAGAGGGTCGCGCTGAGGGAGAGGGTGGAGCCGGAGTTCGTGAGGAGGGGCGTGGCGGAGGGGAGGGTCGTCATCCCCCTGAACCCGCGCCATGCGCCCGAGCCCTGCGGCATCGGCGAGGGCCTGGGCGTCAAGGTCAACGTCAACCTCGGCACCTCCAAGGACCACGCCTCGCTCGAGGAGGAGCTGGAGAAGGCGCGCATCGCCCTCCGCTACGGAGCCGACACGGTGATGGACCTCAGCACCGGCGGGGACATAGACGCCATCCGGCGGGCCATCCTCAAGGAGGTGCCCGTGCCGGTCGGCACCGTGCCCATCTACCAGACCGGGCTGCGCATGGCGCGGCAGAGCGCGGTCGTGGACATGGACGAGGACGACATCTTCAACGGCATCCAGCTCCACGCCAAGGACGGCGTGGACTTCATGACCGTGCACTGCGGGATAACCAAGGAGAGCGTTTCCTGGCTCAAGCGCAGCGGACGCCTGATGGACGTGGTCTCGCGGGGTGGCTCCTTCTTGGTGGCATGGATACTCCACAACGACCAGGAGAATCCCCTCTACAAGAACTACGACTACCTGCTGGAGATGGCCCGGAGCTTCGACTTCACCCTAAGCCTGGGCGACGGGCTTCGACCTGGATGCGTCCACGATGCCAGCGACGCGGCCCAGTTGCAGGAGCTGCTCATCCTGGGCACGCTGGTCAAAAGGGCCAGGGAGCGAGGGGTCCAGACCATGGTCGAGGGACCTGGCCATGTGCCCATGCATCAGATCGAGGCCAACGTGCGCATCGAGAAGTCCGCCTGCGAGGAGGCTCCCTTCTACGTCTTGGGTCCTTTAGTTACGGACATCGCGCCGGGCTACGACCACATCACCGCTGCCATCGGAGGGGCGATCGCCGCCTATCACGGGGCCGATTTCCTATGCTACGTCACGCCCTCGGAGCACCTGTCCCTGCCCACGCCCGAGGACGTAAAGGAGGGGCTGATAGCCTCCAAGATTGCTGCGCACGCCGCGGACATCGCCAGAGGGAGGTCGCAATCCAGGGACGACGCCATGGCCCGCGCCCGGAAGAGCCTGGACTGGGAGGGCATGTTCGCCCAGTCGCTGGACCCTGAGAAGGCGCGGGAGTACCGGGCGAGGGGCCACAACGAGGACGTGGAGGGCTGCTCCATGTGCGGCGACGTCTGCGCCATCAAGATCGTGAGGGAGTACCTCAAGAAGAGTTGACCCTCGGGCGAGCGCGCACGACGGCGAAGGAAGGATATGGAAGAAGTGGAGCCACTGGAGGGTTTCGAACCCCCGGCCTACGGTTTACGAAACCGTCGCTCTTTCGCGGCCCTGGAGCCCTGTCCAGAAGCTGCCGCTGAGCTACAGTGGCACGAATTCCCCCAACAGGCCCACCTCATTTAAAGGTTTCTTGATTGGCGAGGGACTAGGAGCGCGGCGATACGATGAAGCGCTAGCGATTATCGACGCCGGGCCAGGCCACCCATAGAGATATATCGGCCTTATACGATTTTCAAGCGGTCACTTTGCTGGTCGAACTGGGCATACCTGATGGGCAGGTGGTGGATCGCTACCGCGGCGGAGAGGGCGTGCTCAAGAAGGTGTTCGATGACGTCAGGAAGTACGCCTTCTCAGGCTACGTCAAGCTGGCCTTCGAGCTCAACGTGGAGAGGGCGGAGGGGGCCATAGCCTTCGTCTCGGGCGAGCCGCTCCTCGCCCTCTATGTTTACAAGAAGGGCGGGGCGTCCCGCGGCGAGCACACCTACAAGGCCGTCCAGGCGGTGGAGTTCATCTGGGAGGACTCCCTGTTCCCAGAAGCGACGATCTCGCTGCACAGCCGCATCAACGTCTCCGAGCTGGAGAAGCAGTTCCCTGACGCCCGCGTCGGCAAGATGGAGCTCGTGGCCCCGGCCAACCTCACCAATCCCAGGAACGTCGGGGACCTGCAGAAGCTCTCCGGCCGGTCGGACGAGGTCGCGCACCGCATCCTCGACTGGGCCAGGGAGGGCTACAACGTCAGCAACCTCATACGCCTGTACGCCTCCGACCCCCAGGCGGCGGCCAGGGCCATACCCTACTTCGAGTCGAACATCCAGCGCCTGGAGGGCCTGGAGGAGATACTCCGGTTCCTGGACACCCAGGGCTTCGAGCGGGAGGCCGAGTCGCTCATGCGGAAGATGCGCGACCCCGAGCGCCTCCTGGACGTGGAGGGGGAGCTGGAGTCCCTGAGGCGGCGCATCGAGGGCTTCGAAGAGGTCCAGGAGGAGACGGCCGAGGCCCAGATGCAGAAGGAGCTGGAACGCAGGAAGGCGGACGAAAAGATCGACGGCGTCTACGACCTCATCGTGCAGTACCACAAGCAGCTCAAGGAGGCCCCCTCCCCTCTCAACTGCCAGAGGTGCGGCAGCGCCCTGGACGCGAGCGGTCTGTGCCCCAACTGCCCTCCCCCCTCCGACAAGCCGGTGTACGGCCGGCCCCTGAATTCCCGCTTCACCTTCGAGGCCTTCGTGGTGGGCCCCAACTCCCGCTTCGCCGAGGCGGCGGCCAAGGCCGTGGCCCAATCGCCGGGGAAGTCCTACAACCCGCTGTTCGTCTACAGCCGCTCCGGTCTAGGGAAGACCCACCTGCTCCAGGCCATAGGCAACCAGCTGGCCAGGAGCTTCCCCTCCAAGACCATCATCCTCTCGCCCACCGAGGCCTTCGAGTCCGAGCTGATCGAGGCCATCCAGGACAAGAACCTGGACTCGATGCGCCAGGTCTACCGCTCAGCGGACGTCCTCCTGCTGGACGACGCCCAGTTCCTGGCCGGGAAGGAGCGCATGCAGGAGGAGCTCTTCCAGATATTCAACTCCATCATGGAGCGGGGAGGGCAGGTGGTGCTCACCTCCGACCGCCAACCCAAGGAGATACCCTCACTTAGCGAACGATTGGTCACAAGGTTCGAGTCCGGCCTCATCGCCGACATCCAGGCGCCCGACCTGGAGACCAGGATGGCCATCCTGGAGAGGAGGGTCAAGGAGACCGGGCTGCAGGTCCCCAAGGACGTGCTGGCCCTCATCGCCGAGGCCTGCAAGGACAACGTCAGGCAGCTGGAGGGCGGCCTCAACCGCGTGGTGGCCTTCTCCTCCCTGCTCAAGTCCGAGATAACCCTGGACAAGGCCCAGGAGATCCTGGGCATGGAGCCGCCCAAGGTGCAGAGGAAGGTGGTGATCAGGACCGAGCTGGCCGAAGGCCACTCCTACCTGGTGGAGGAGGAGAAGCCCGAGGCCGCCCACCGCATCCTGCTCAACAAGGCCAGGGAGGGGTATTCGGCGCTGGGGATCGTGCGCAGCCATCCCAAGAACCTCAGGGCCAAGGCGGGAAGCGCCGACGTCACCCTGCTGTGGCTGACGGACCGGGAATCGGCGCAGGAGAAGACCGTGCCCCCTTCCCTGGAGAGGATGGTGAACATCATCGAGTCCTTCATCGAGGAGAAGAAGAAGCCCATCATCCTCCTGGACGACATCCAGTACCTGGTATCGAACACCAACTTCGAGGGCGTGGTGCGGTTCCTGCGCAGCGTCGTGGACAGCGTGACGGAGCGCAACGCCATCTTCATGGTTTCGCTGAGCCCAGAGAGCCTCAAGCCGCAGGAGAAGTCCATCCTGGAAAGGGAGATGGAGGTCCTCCGGCCCAGCAGGATCGAGGAAGCCAAGCTCTGAACTGACCTAGAGATGCTTGGCCTCGGCCTTGAAGTCTATCAACCGGCTCAGGGCGTCGTCGTACTTCTCCTGCTTGGCGGCGGTGGCCGCCTCCTTGAGCAGCTTGACCAGTGTGCTGACGTCCTTGCCCTCGGCCTTGGCATCGAGGAGCATGGACTTGGCCTTCTTCAGCTCGCTGTTCATGAGCTCGGGCAGGCCCTTCATGATCTCCTCGCGCCCCTTGCGCGCGAGTATCCCCATCATGCTCCAGTCGCCGTGCTCCCCGGCGTCCTTCGCCTCGGCCAGGAGCTTCTTCGCCTCCCTGACGTCCACGTAGAAGCGCTCGCAGGAGACGATGAGCTTCTCCAGCTCGTCGGTGAGCTCGTGGGCCTCGATGTACTTGCCCGTGAGCTTCTCGGCCTGCTTCTTGCCTTTCTGGGCCTCCTCCAGAGCGCCCTGAAGGTCGCCGCCCGCCCTCTTGTCGCTAACGGCCTTGATGGCCTCGGTGATGCCGGACGGGTTGGAGTTCATGGACTTGGCCACCTTGACCAGCTCCTCGAGGTGCTCCACGTCCTTGTCCAGGCGCCCGTCGATGGCACCACGTATGCTCTTGCGGCACTCCTTGACGTAGGCCACGGCGGCGGACACGTCGTTGTTCTTGCCCGCCCTGACCGCCTTGTCGATGAGGCGGCGGCCCTCGGCGGTGTCGATGTCGTACTCCTTGGCCAGGGCCATCAACGGCTTAACCTCGGCCACCAGCTCTGGGAACTGCTTCCTGAGCTCCGCGTCCTCCGACTTGACCTCGGGAACCGGGGCCGCTGCCGGCGGAGGGGGCGGGGCAGGTGCTGGAGCCGGCTTCGGCGCCTCCTTCACCTCCTCGGTGACTATTACCTCCTCGAACTCGAACTCCACGCCGCACTTGGGGCAGCTGGTCGAGCTCGAGGGTATGGTCGCGTTGCAGTTGGGGCACTCGATCTCCTCGGCTTCCTCGATCACGAACTCGACGCCGCATTTGGGGCAGTTGGAGACCACCCCCTTGATGTGGTGACCGCATTCCGGGCAGTCGAACTCGAAGGACTCGTCATCGCTGGCCAACTAACCACTCCGGTGCTGGATGCTTAAAAGTGGGTTAGTGAATAAATAACTGTCGTCGTGGTATCCGGCAAGCGAATTTCATCCGCGGCCCTTGAGCAGGCGGAGCATCTCCCTGGCGCCGTCCTCTGGCGGCGGGGTCTCGCTGATCAGGGTGGCGTCCATCGCGCGCTCCCTCATGATCCTGGCCAAATGCCGATAGTCAGGCTGCTTCGCCGAGAGGGGGAGGTGCCTCCTCTCCCCCTGCTCGGTGTACTCGATGCAGGAGAAATGGCAGTGCAGCCGGCCGACATAGAAGGCGCGGACCTCGTCCAGCACCTTCTCGAATTCCAGGCGCCCTTTGAGGGCCCCCCCGCCCCTGGCGTGCAGGTGGGCGAAGTCCAGCACCGGGACCACCCCCTCCACCTCGCCCATCACCTCCTTGATCTCCGGCAGCGTGCCCCAGGAGCCTTTCTTCCCCATGGTCTCGAGGCCGATCTTGATGCCGCCTATCCCCTCCTCGGACATCTCGAGGCGGCATTTCCTCAGGGCCTCCGTGACGGTAACCGTGCACCCCTTCGCCCCCGCCCCGGAATAGGACGCCGCGTGTACCACCACCAGCCAAGCCCCGAGGATGCGGCAGAGCCGCGCGCTCTTCAGCAGCCAGTCCATGCTCTTCTCCCTCGTCGACTGGCTGAGCGAGCAGAAGTTTATGTAGTAAGGCGCGTGGGCGCTGAGCGTCACGCCCAGCTCAACGGCCCTCCGGCCGGCCTCGGCGGCCTTGGCCTCGTCCATGCGCGCCTGGCGCACGAACTGGACCTCCATGGCGGAGAAACCTAGGGCGGCGACGCGCTCCACCGCGTCCACCGGGCCCTTGCTGCCGGGCGGGTATCCCGCTGGGCCGACGCGGATCACGCACCTAGTACGGCGGTGGGGCTATTAATCTTCAGCAGAGGGCTGGAGCGCGCAAAGAATAAATGGGGAGGCCGCCCTGTTGCGTCCGGTGACGGGAATGAAGGGGGATTCGCCCAGGATCGAGACGGTGGCGATCGAGAAGCCGGCGGACGCGAACATCGTCATAGGCCAGACGCATTTCATCAAGAGCGCCGAGGACCTGTACGAGGCCATGGTGAACTCGGTCCCCAGCGCCAAGTTCGGGGTGGCGTTCTGCGAGGCCTCGGGGCCGCGGCTGGTCAGGGTCGAGGGAAACGACGACGAGCTGAAGCGATGCGCCACCGAGAACGCCTTGCGCGTCGGCGCTGGCCACACGTTCTTCGTGGTCATGCGCGACGCCTTCCCGGTCAACGTCCTCCAGCGCATCCGCGAGGCCCCGGAGGTGTGCAACGTATTCTGCGCCACGGCCAACGAGGTCGCGGTGGTGGTGGCGGAATCGTCAAAAGGGAGAGGGATAATCGGGGTCATCGACGGGCAACCGCCCCTCGGAGTGGAGACTGATAACGATGCCAAGGAAAGGAAGGAGTTCCTCCGCAAGATCGGCTACAAGCGCTGAGCGCGCCAAGGACGAGCTGGACGAGTACAAGGTCATGGCCAAGTACTACGACGTCTGGTACGAGGACTTCACCGAGGACATCAACTTCTACCGCGCCCTGGCGGAGAGGACCGGCGGGCCGGTACTGGAGTGCATGTGCGGCACCGGAAGGGTGATGATACCCCTGGCGGACGCGGGCTTCGAGGTCACCGGGGTCGATCAGAGCTCGGCCATGCTGGACATGCTCAGCTCCAAGATCGAGCTCATCGGGGGGAAGGTGGAGCGCAACATCGAGGTCATCGAGGCGGACATCCGCGCCTTCAAGACGCCCACGCGTTTCCGCTTCGCCTTCGTGCCCTTCAACTCCTTCCTGCACCTGCTGGCACGCAAGGACCAGATGGACGCGCTGAACAACATCTCCTCGCACATGGTGGAGGACGGCATCCTCTCCATCAGCGTCTTCAACCCCCGGCTGGACAGGCCGGAAAACCTGCTCAGGCACCGGGGCACCAAGGTCACCTCCAAGGGCGAGATAATCTCCAAGTTCGAGGCACAGACCTTCGACATCGGACGGATGAACACCACCGTCCACTTCTTCTACGACATCTCGCGCCAGGACAAGGAGTTCCGCCGGGTGACGACCAGCATGACCATCAAGCTCATGACCTACCAGGAGATGGCCGACCTCCTGGATGCCTGCGGCTTCGCGGTGGACGCGGTCTACGGCGACTACTCGTTCTCTCCCTACCGCAAGAACAGCGAGCTCATGGCCTTCGTGGCAAGGAAGCTGTGATGGACCTAGGGCCGATCAACCTGGAACACACGCTCTCGTGCGGCCAAGCCTTCCGCTGGAGGAAGGTGGGAGAGGGCTGGGAGGGCGTGGTCGATGGCGAGAAGGTCCGCTTATGGCAGAAGCGGCGCAACATCGAGACGGAGACGGAGCTCTCGAACGCTAGGCTAGAGTCATACTTCCGGGCGGACGACGATTATGAGTCGATCTTGAAGGAGATGTCCAGAGAGAGATACGTTGCCACGCTGGTCCGCCGCTTCCACGGTCTGAGGCTTCTGCGCCAGGACCCTTGGGAGTGCAGCGCCTCCTACATCCTAGCGACGTTCTCGAACATCCCCCGCATCAAGGGCATGATCGAGCGGATATGCATGTCATATGGACAGGAAATCGAGCCAGGGCTGCATTCCTTCCCCGAGCCGAAGGCCATCGCCGTCAACGGCGACGCAGCGGAGACCTGCGGCCTCGGATTCCGGTGCAGGAGGTTCGTCGAATTCTCGAAGAGGGTCGACGAAGGCGAGGTCGATTTCGAAGCGCTTAGGGAAGCTGGATATCAGGAAGCGCACAGGTCTCTGGTCCAGCTCGAGGGCATCGGGGACAAGGTCGCCGATTGCATCGCCGTCTTCTCCCTCGACCATCTCGAGGCCTTCCCCATAGATGTGCGCATCGGGCGCACCATCCGGGAATGGTACGCGGTCTCTGGGTCGTACAGGAAAGTGAGCGCGTTCGCCCGTGAGCATTTCGGGCCTTATGCCGGCTATGCCCAGGAGTTCATCTACTACGCCACGGACCGCAAGAATATGAATCAGGACTGAGCCTCAGTCCATCTGGCAGCTCACACACTGCGGGGCGTTCACGCCGGTATGGGTCTCGTAGACCTTGACCAGCATCCCGCTCTTCTTCACCATCTGGCAGATACGGCAGGTCTCGGTGACGATGTCCGACCCGCCCATCATGCGCACCGCCGCCGCTTCGACCTCCTTGCGGAAGTCCTCGTACTTGCCGCTGTTCTCGATCTCCTTGCTGGTGCCCCTCTTGGCCTTCAAGTACTGCGAGATTGCGGCATCCGTGACCCCGAAGCGCCTCGCCACCTCGGCTTGGCTGAGATGATGCTTGTCCACGAGCTCCCTGGCTAGTTCTCTGCGTATGGAGGGCAGGACATACCAAACGATCAACTCGCACGGGATCTTCATGCTAGCCACGATGCCTTTAACGATATTTAAATCTTAGATGTGAGACTCGCGATTCCTCGAAATAACGGATCTCCGAATTGGCCCTGCTCCTAAGAACTCTTGCTCC
>DATIXC010000194.1:0-4796 GCA_035518995.1 Methanomassiliicoccales archaeon
GATGAGCGCGGACCTGTTCATGTTGGCCCAGGAGATGTAGCAGGGCGCCTCGAATCCGGGTACCAGCCTCTTGTAGGAGTTGACGTGGGATGCCAGGATGACGCACATGGATTGGGCGTGGGCGAGCAGCCCGCCGAGGTACTTCATGGCCACGTCGCTGAGCCCGTACTTCCCGTTGGGGTCGTCGAAGGCGTTACGGCCGTCGACCTGGGCCAGGCTCTGGTGGACGTGCATCCCAGAGCCGTTGACTCCGTACAGGGGCTTGGGCATGAAGGTGGCATAGACGCCATATTGGGCTGCGATGGTCTTGACGCCGAACTTCAGGGTCATCATGCGGTCGGCCATGGTTAGCGCGTTCTGGTAGCGCAAGTCCACCTCGAGCTGGCCCGGGGCGACCTCGTGGTGCGACGCCTCCATGTCGAAGTGCATGGCGTCGAAGGCGAGCACGATGTCCTTGCGCACCATCTCGCCGATGTCCAGGGGCATGAGGTCGAAGTATCCTCCCGAATCGGAGGGCTCAGGGATGGGGTTGCCCTTCTCGTCCATGTTGAAGAGGAAGAACTCGAACTCGGGCCCGACGTTGAAGGTCCAGCCCTTCTCCTTGGCCTTGGCGATCATCTTCTCTAGGACCCAGCGGGGGTCGCCCTTGAAACGGTTCCCGTTATGGTCGAATATGTTGCACATGAAGCGCGCGGTCTTCATGGGGGACTCCCCGGTCCAAGGGTATATCTGGAAGGTCTCCAGGATGGGTTGGGCGCGCATATCGCTCTCCTCGATGGTCGCGTAGCCCAGGATCGAGGACCCGTCGATGAAAACGCCTTCGTCCATGGCCCTGTCGAGCTTGGTGACCGGTATGGACACGCTCTTGACCATGCCAATGATGTCGGAGAACTGCATCTCGATGAAACGCACGTCCTCGTCCTTGACCTTCTTGAGGATGGCGTCCTTGGCCTCATTGAATGCTTTGGGTGTTGTCATGTCCCGGGCTATTCCAGGGGCTATTAAAGTAACTTTCTCTCGAGAGCTTAGATAAAAGATCATCATGATTCATCTTTCATGGACGTTCATCGGAAGGCGTCGAGAGGGAATCGTGATTATGCAACGGCCAATCTGTTGATGAGACTGGCCTTCGCCGCTTCCAAGGCCTCCTTCGCCTTCTGTGCCTGATTCGATCCCCCCGAGGCGAAGTTCTTGCCGCCTCCCCCCTTCCCCTCGACGACCTTAAGGCCATCGTTCAGGACCTCACGGCTGTCGAGGTCCAGGTCCTTGCTGGTGGCGACGATCAGCATCAGCCTCTCGTCCACCGAGGCCAGGATGGCCACGGTCCTGTCCTCCTTGACGAAATCGTTGGCTGAATCGACCAGCGTCTTCTTGTCCAGGCTCTCGAAGATCCCCGAGTACAGGCGTACGCCTTGCGCCTTTTCCGGTTCGAGCCTC
Source organism: Methanomassiliicoccales archaeon (assembly GCA_035518995.1). Taxonomy (GTDB): domain Archaea; phylum Thermoplasmatota; class Thermoplasmata; order Methanomassiliicoccales; family UBA472; genus JAJRAN01. The sequence continues at coordinate 1,438 of DATIXC010000194.1, forward strand.
GCCAGGGCTTGCCTCCCATACGACCTCAATGCATCTTGAGCCATCTGCAGCTCGCCCTTCAGGTTGGTTAAAGCGCTCAGCAGTTGCTCCGGTTGCGCTCTTACCGTTTCCGCCGCCTGCAGGCCGATGCTCGAAAGCCTGAGCGCCGTCTGCATCGCCTGGCGCCCGGTCTCGAACTCGATCTCATAGTCGCCGACGGGCCTTGCGGAGGTCAGCTTCGTTACCAGCAGCATCTTCAATTCCCGGGTGTTCTGTATGTGGACCCCGGCGCACGCTGCCTTGTCCAGTTCCCCGATGCTGACAATGCGGACCTTATCGCCATGGATCCTGTCGACCTTGATGCGGACGCTCGCGATCAGCTCCGATTCCTTGGAGACCCAGACGTCGCTCACCGGCAACTGGGCAGCGATGGCCTCGTTAGCCTGCTCTTGGACCTGCACCGCTAGCTGCCAGTTAAGCTGCCCTCTCACCATCAGGCTCTTCTTCGCAGGAGTTATGGCTATCTTGACAAGCTCGATGTCCGGACTCAGCCTGCTCAACATGGCGAAGAGCAGGTGCTCCCCAGTGTGCCCGCGCATCAGGTCGTACCTGCGTTCCCAATCAATCTCGCAGTCCAGCCTGTCCCCGACCGCGAATGAGTTGCCGGGTACCTGGTGGAAGACCTCGTCGGCCTGGGACTTGGCGGACCTTACCTCGAGCCCACCCATCCAGCCTATGTCATGGTCCTGCCCACCGCCCCCAGGGAAGAAGGCGGACCTGTCCAGGACCACCCACTCGCCTTGCAACTTCACGACCGTGGCGTCGAACTTCCGAAGATAGGGGTCGGTCTCGTAGAGCAGGCGTGTCATCCTCCCACCGATGGCGCTCCCTTCTAAAAACATCTCCTGATTGCTGGGCGGCGATGGAGGGCCATAATATTTTTAAGAATAATGCTAAATAATATTTTATGTCTGGCCTTCTCGCTCATTCGACAAATGTATCATAGGTACTTGAGACAAACAGACAAATATCCAACGATATATTACTTCTAGCATCGGAGAAGGGTGGAAGCTGATGGCCAGCAGCAACCTCGATGACCTAGACAAGCGCATAATCCAAGAGCTATGCACATCAAGCCAGGGTTCGTACCGCCAGATAGCAAAAAGACTAGGCATCCACCCCACCACCCTCATCCAAAGGGTCAAGAACCTCGAGGAGCTTGGGATCATCCACGGCTATCGCGCCCACGTCGACTACTTGAAGCTGGGCTATGAGTTCATGGCCATCGTGCACGTCTACGTGGAGGGTGACCTGCTCGACATCCAACAGAGGATCAAGTCCCTAAAGGACGTGGTGGCGGTCTTCGACGTCACGGGGGAGTGCGACTCCATCGCCTGGGTGGCTTGCAAGAACCGCGAGGAGTTCAGCGCCGTAATCAAATCCATGCTCCAGATCAAGGGCGTGAAGAAGACCAACACCTATGTCGTTCTAAACATGATCAAGGACCCATTCCAGTTCATGCCCCGCTTCGGAGAATCCAGCGATATGGAGAGATGAGGGCCTCAGCGCGATCTTATCCCTACAAGTTTTGGACATATTCCAATTCCGAGGCAGGAATCATGGCATTCTGCCAATGTCTACGGCAAAGGCCTCGCCTTTTCTGCACCCCGCCCTCCATCCATGGGCAAAGTGTTTATAATCCCCCCCATATCTCACGCCTCACCGAAGTTTCCAGAGGGCCTGTGAAGATGTTGCGCACACACGATTGTGGCAAGCTTAGATCGGAGGACCTCGGGAAGCGAGTCACATTGGCCGGATGGGTGCGATTCCGCCGCGATCACGGCGGGGTGCTCTTCTTCGACCTTGCCGACTCCAACGGCACCACCCAGATGGTGTTCGACCCCGAGGCCCTTAGGCAGGAGATCGACAAGAAAGGCCTCTTGGAAACTCTCAATAGCGTAGGTCGCGAGTATGTCGTCCAGGCCACAGGGACGGTCAGGGAGAGGGTGCCCGGGACTGAGGACCCTCGCAACCCCACCGGCACGGTCGAAGTGCTGATGGAGAAGGCCATCGTGCTCAGCAGCTCTAAGGCCATACCATTCGAGGTGGCGGAGCAGAAGAACTCCTTGCTGCCCAACGAGGACCTGCGCATACGCTACCGTTATCTTGACCTGAGGAGGCCGCAGATGATGAGCAACCTCAGGTTCCGAGCTAGGCTTTTCGCCGCCTCGCGCGAGGCCTTGAACGGCATGGGGTTCATGGAGGTGGAGACGCCGATGCTTACCCGTTCCACCGCCGAGGGCGCCCGCGACTTCCTCGTACCTTCCAGGATCCAGCCCGGGCACTTCTACGCCCTGCCCCAGAGCCCCCAGCTCTTCAAGCAGATGCTCATGGTGGGGAGCGTGGAGCGCTACTATCAGTTCGCGCGCTGCTTCCGTGACGAGGACTCAAGGGCGGACAGGCAGCCCGAGTTCACCCAGATGGACGTGGAGATGTCCTTCGTCGAGGAGCAGGACGTCCATGAGACCATCGAAAGAGCGCTGAAATCGGTCTGGAAGTGCATCTTCAACAAGGAGCTAGTGACCCCTTTCCCTAGGCTCTCCTATCATGATTCGATGGCCCGCTTCGGCACGGACGCGCCGGACACGCGCTTCGGCCTGGAGCTGGTCGAGGTCACGGAGATCGTTCGCCAGGCCCATTATGAGATATTCCAGAAGGTCCTGGCCAAGAAGGGCAGCGCCGTGGTCTGCATCAACCTCAAGGCCTCCCTGGTAAAGGAGAAGGACCCGGAGTTCGCCGGTGTCGGCCGCAAGGAGGTGGATAGGCTCATCGACTGGGCCAAGCAGCAGGGCATGGGTGGGCTGACCTGGATGCGCTGTACCCCTAACGGCCTGGAGTCGAACATCGTGAAGTACTTCCCTGAGGAGGTGCGGCACAAGCTCCAGGAGAAGATGGGCGCCGAGGTCGGTGATCTGCTGCTCTTCCTGGCCGGATCGAAGATGGCGACCTTGAAGGCTGGAGGAGGGCTGCGCATGAAGCTCGCCCGGGACAACTCCCTGCTCGAGGGGAAGGAGCACCAGTTCGTGTGGATCGTCGACTGCCCCCTCTTCCAGGCGGACCCGGTCACCGGGAAGCTCTCCGCGTTCCATCACCCCTTCGTGAGGCCGGTCGAGGGCGATTTGCCCAAGTCAGGGGACATGACCAAGGTCATGGGCCAATCGTACGACCTTGTCCTTGATGGCAGCGAGATCGGCTCAGGCTCGATACGCAACCACGACGCCAAGGTGCAGAGGAAGATCTTCAAGCACCTGGGCATGAGCGAGGACGCCATCGAGCGCGAGTTCTCCTTCTTCCTCGAGGCCCTGCAGTTCGGGGCTCCC
>DATIXC010000195.1:0-3657 GCA_035518995.1 Methanomassiliicoccales archaeon
GAGCCCTTGGCCTTCCTCAAAGCGTTCATGGAGGAAAGGAGGACCGAGGACCAGACCTTTTCCTACATGGGCGGGCTGGTCGGCTACTTCTCGTACGAATTCTCCGGCCTCACCGAGCCCTCCTTCATCGGGGAGGAGGACCCTGGCTTCCCGACCTTCGAGCTCGGATTCTACCAGGAGGGCATCATCTACGACCATTCCAGCTTCCGCGCTTATCATTTCGGGGATCGCGACTCCCCTTTGATGGAGGCCCTGGCCTCCCTTCGCCCCGCCGAGGAGCCGAGGATCGCGTTCGGCCCTGAAAAGAGGGTCGTATCCCAGAGCGAATTCGAAGACGCTGTGCGCGAGGCGAAGCGGCGCATATTCGAAGGCGAGATCTTCCAGGTGGTGCTCTCGCGCGGCACGGAGCGGAGCTTCCAGGGAAACCCTCTCGCCCTCTACGCCGCCCTCCGGGCCACCAACCCCTCCCCCTACATGTTCTACCTGGACCATGGGCCTAGGAGGGTGCTCGGCTCGAGCCCCGAGACCCTGGTCTCGCTGCGCAAGGGGGAGGTCGTCACGTTCCCCATCGCGGGGACGAGGCCGATCGGCAGCGGCCCCAAGGAGACCAGGCGGTACCGCGACGAGATGCTCCAGGACGATAAGGAGCGGGCGGAGCACTGCATGCTGGTGGACCTTGCGAGGAACGATGTCGGCAAGGTGTGCGAGGTGGAGAGCGTGCACGTCCCCGAGTTCATGCAGGTGGAGTCCTTCAGCCACGTGCAGCACATCGTTTCCAAGGTCCAAGGCACGCTGGCCAAGGGGAAATGCGCGGTCGATGCCCTGGCGGCGCTGTTCCCGGCCGGAACGGTCTCGGGCGCGCCGAAGCCCCGGGCCATGGAGGTCATCGCGGAGCTTGAGGGGAGGCCGAGGGGGCCGTACGCCGGGGGAGTGGGCTACCTGTCGCTGAACGGCAACCTGGACTCCGCGATCGCCATCCGCTCCGCCTTCTGCGCCGAAGGCGTGCTCCGCACCCAGGCAGGGGCGGGGATAGTGGCGGACTCCGACCCGACGCGAGAGTACCTGGAGACGGAGCAGAAGCTCGGGGCCCTGAGCGCCTCCTTCTCCATGCTGGAGGCGAGGGCATGAAGATCCTATTGATCGACAACTACGACTCATTCACCTACAACCTGGCACAGTACCTCGGGGAGCTGGGCGCCTCCGTCGACGTGAGGCGGAACGACGCCATCGGCCTGGAGGATGCGAGGAGGATGGACCCGGACGCGATCGTGCTGTCCCCCGGCCCAGGGCATCCGAGCAACAGGCGCGACTTCGGCATCTGCTCCGATCTGCTCCTCCATCTCTCATCGGAGGTCCCGACTTTGGGCATCTGCCTTGGCCACCAGGGTATCGCGCACTTCTACGGAGGAAGGGTGACCAGGGCGCCAAGCGTCATGCACGGCAAGGTCTCCCAGATCGAGCACGAGGGAACGCCCCTCTACGATGGCGTGCCGTCCCCGTTCCAGGCGGGCAGGTACCATTCCCTGATCGTCGACCCTGCCGCGATGCCGCCGGAGCTTGAGATCACCGCCAAGACCAGCGCGGGCGAGGTGATGGGGCTGCGCCATCGGCGCCTACCGATCGAAGGAGTGCAGTTCCACCCGGAGTCGGTGCTCACCCCCCACGGGAAGGTCATATTGGCCAATTTCCTCCGCGTCACGAGGAGGTGAGCGGTTGGAGGTCCTCATGCAAAATGGTCCAGCCCCACCAGATGGGGATTTGAGCGAGTTCGCGAGGAGGATCGTGGCGGGCGAAGCCCCCAAAGAGGAGATCAAGGAGATGCTCGTTTCGCTCAATCGGAACGGCGTGGGCCCGGCGGACGTCCTCTCCCTCGCCCTGGCGTTCCAGGAAGCCAGCGTCCCCGCCTACACCGACTTTCCCGTCGTGGCGGACCTGTGCGGGACGGGCGGAGGGGCCATACGCACCTTCAACATCTCGACCGCCGCCTCCTTCGTGGTGGCGGGCTGCGGGGTGCCTGTGGCCAAGCACGGCAACCGCTCCAATGCCGGGCGTTCGGGGAGCGCGGACGTCCTGGAAGCCCTTGGCGCCAGGCTGAGGTTGAGCCCCGGAGGGGCCTCGATGATCCTCGACAGCATCGGGTACTCGTTCTTCTTCGCTCCTTCGTTCAATCCGGCGATGAGGAACGCCGCCGAGGCGAGGAGGGAGATGGGCGGCCGCACCATCTTCAACGTGCTCGGACCTCTGCTGAACCCAGTACGGGCGAGGAGGAGGCAGCTCATTGGGGTCAGCGACGCGGGCCTGCTCGATGTCCTCCCTCCAGTCCTTGGCGATCTCGGAATAGAGAGGGCGTTTGTCGTCCACGGCAGCCCGGGGATTGACGAGGTCTCCACCCTGGGCTCGACCGAGGCGGTCCTGGTGGAAGGCCACGATGCCCAGAGGCTCACCATCCGACCACAGGAGATGGGATTGGACGTCGCGGCCCCAATTGACTTGGCGGACCGCGCGCCGATGCCCAGCGCTGTTCTGGTAAGACAGCTCCTGCATCTCGGACAGCCCGCTCCAGCGAGGGACGTGGTGCTTCTCAATGCCGCATGCGCCCTGTTCGCCTTTGGCAGAGCGAACGACCTGGATCACGGGCTGAGGCTCGCCGAGCATTCCCTGGCCTCAGGAAGGGCGGCGCAGAGGATGGAGAGGTTCGTGGCCCTGAGCCGTAAATGCAGAGCGGACTAGGTGATACGCTGAACATGCTCCAGATGCTTGTTGCCAATGCCGAGGCCCTTGTTTCCTCGGGCTATTACGACATGCCCCCGACCCATCACCAGGGGCGGAGGCCTTCGTTCAAGGGGGCGCTCACGGAATCCCCCTCGTTCCCAATCATCGCCGAGGTGAAGATGGCATCGCCAGGGAGGCCAAGCATCTCGTTGCATTCCCCGGGAGACCTGATAGCCCTTTACAGCAAAGGAGGAGCGACGGCGCTCTCAGTGCTCACCGAGCCGAACCATTTCCACGGAAGCCTGAGCCTGCTCGGCGCGGCATCGAGAACCGGGCTCCCCACGTTGATGAAGGACATCGTGGTGTCGATGGACCAGGTGGAGGCCGGCGCCAGGCTCGGGGCTGGCGCCGTGCTGCTGATAGAGCACTTGAGCCGGCTCGGGACGACGTGCCTGGACATCGACGGGCTCATCGAAGGAGCGCACGGGCTGGGGCTGGAAGTGCTACTGGAGGTCTCCAACGAGGAGGAGATGATAAGGGGCCTCCGACGGGACGCCGATGTCATCGGGATTAACCAGAGGAACCTAGAGGACATGACGGTCGACAGCTCCAAGGGGCAGAGGATGCTCGGAGAGTTCGCGGCGGCTGCGCGGTCGCCGATAATCGTAATGAGCGGGATCGAGGGCGCCAAGCATGTAGCCGCGCTGAGGGACCTTGGCGCGAGCGGCGCGCTGGTCGGAACCGCCCTGGCCTCGTCGCTAGACCCCGCGAAGGCCGTCAAGGACCTGAAGGTGGGACGATGACGCGCGTCAAGATATGCGGCATGAGGAGGGCGGAGGACGTCGAGTGCGCGAGCGGGGCAGACTACCTCGGCTTCGTCGTCGGCTCCAGGTCACCCCGCAATCTGGCCCTCGAAGAGGCCAAGGAGCTGATGTCCATCACCGA
>DATIXC010000196.1:0-3434 GCA_035518995.1 Methanomassiliicoccales archaeon
TTAATCGACAAGGATTTGATGGGCGTATACGAGCAATCGATTTTCGTTCCTTACCCTGGCACCGCCGTGTATGACGACCCGAAGAGGTTCGATGTCAAGATATTGACCCATGATTACAGAAGGTATCGTGAGGATGGCCTACCAGTAGTGAGCTTAGAAGGTCTGACTCCAGAGGTTATTCTTCTTGAATGGCTGAAAACGACTAAAACAACCAATGAGATTTTCTGCAAGAAATTAGAGACCTAGAAATCCGGCCCAGGGGTCTAATCGAAAAGGAATTGGACCTGGACAATCGATCGATGTTTGATCGCAGGGCCTCTCGATTGAGGATGAGCGATGGTCCTTAAGTGCCGACCTTCTTTTATTATGATCTATCAAAAAGCAAGGCGGCATTGATATTGCTCGCGGTGGCGTTCTTCGGTTCTAGACCGAGACTCCGCGCGCGCCGCCGCTCGCTAATGCATAGGGGAGGAGATGAAGAAGTCCGGCCTTAATCCGAAGTAAATCCTTCCATCTATTTGTCATGAAATTGGGCTGGCAATTATTACTGGGCCGTCAGAAGGATAGCTGATGTTGGGAGCGAACCCTAACGATTCCAATGGGAGGCGGGGATTGAATGCTGTTAGAGTATCACCACGCTTCAAAGGATGGCTATGGCGCCAAGTTGCGCAAGGGTTCAAGAGACTTATAGCCAAGAAAGGAGGTCTGCGCCGCGATCACCATCCGCGAATTTGATCAATGGAGACTATAAGGGTGCAATTGAAAGCTCTTGCTAGGTTAAACTCGACGACCTTAGGGCAATGATTTTGCCGCTGGAGCCCTATCCTAAAGAGCTTGAGCAAGAAGACGATCAACCGAGGCGCAACATGGCGAGCACTGGAGAGATAATCTGCGAGGGGATAACCAAGGTTTATAGCGGTGGCAAGACCGCGTTGTCCTCGGTGAGCTTCTCCATCCCCGCGCACGGCATCTTCGCGGTAATCGGTAGGAATGGAGCAGGAAAGACCACGCTGGCCAGGGTGCTCTCGACGCTTTTGGAGCCCAGCTCGGGGAAGGCGTCTATCGACGGGCTCGACGTCATGGCGGACGCCAATCGGCTAAGGGAAAGAGTAGCCGTGGTCCCCCAGGAGGGCAAGACGGTCTCCTGGATGACGCCAGTGCAGACGGTCTCCACCTACCTCATGTGGCGGGGCGTCGACTACAAGGGCTCCATGAGGATGGCCAGGGAGGCGGTGGCCAAGGTCGGCCTAGGCCCGCAGGCTGACCGGCTCAATCGGACCCTGTCAGGGGGGATGAAGCGCAAGGTGCTGGTGTCGATGGTCCTCGCCTCCGATGCTGAGTTCATCTTCCTGGACGAGCCCAGCACGGGGCTGGACCCGATCTCCAGGCAGGAGCTTTGGCGGTTGCTGCTGGAGCTGGGGAAGGACCGCTTCTTGCTGCTCACCACTCACTACCTTGAGGAGGCGGAGCACGTGGCCGACCGCATCGGCATCCTCGACGAGGGGGAGCTGGTGGCACTGGGCAGCATGGAGCAGCTGCGCGGCCGACTGCGGCATGACTATAGCCTGGAGATCCCGGAGGGAACGGTGCTTAAGGTGAGGGACGGCGAGACGGTGGCCCTGGGGAACGGCCGGGTCAAGGTGCTGACCACGAGGAACGAGGCCCTGGACCTTTCGCAGCGGCTCATCGAGGGCAAGGTGCAGTTCTCGGTGAACCCGGTCACGCTGGACGACATCTTCACCTACACGGTCGGGGCCATGGACGCCGAGGTGGCAGAGACCCGGGAGGCGGAGGAGGAATGAGCGGCCGCGGCAGCCAGATCCTCGCGTCCATCATGGTGAACGCAATCTACGAGATGCGTAATTACCCCGCGGTCCTCATCATCACGGTCCTGTCCCCCCTCTCCTTCCTGGCCTTGATCTTCTTCATCAGTGGAGGGACGTTGCTGGCGGTCGGCATCGTCGGGGGGCTGATCATGAGCATGTTCTCGGCTGGCACGTCGCTGCAATCGGACCTCTCCCACCTCAAGAACGACTTCAAGCTGCAGGACATGGTCGTGGCGTCGCCTACGAAGGCTTCCATTTACGTCGTGGGGATGGCCATCTCTGAGCTTATCTACGCCTCGCCCGGACTGGCCATCCTGTCCCTGCTGTTCGCCATGTTCGTCCACGTCGAGCTGGTGGCCGTGCTGGGGATAATCGCGGTCATGCTGATGATGTTCCTGATGTCGGTCTCGCTGGGGTTCGCCCTGGCGACCTTCTCCTCGGACATCGTCCAGAGCTTCGCCTTCACGCGCCTGCTCTCGCTGCTGTTCACCACCCTGGCGCCCGTCTACTATCCGGTGACGTACATTCCATTGCCGTGGCGCTACCTCGCCTACCTCTCGCCCACCACCTATGCCGCGCAGATCGGCCACGTCCTGGTGGGATTCTATTCCATCCCGGATGGCCAGCTAACGTTGGATTGGGCAGTGCTCGTCGCCCTCACACTGCTATTCGTGTGGGTCGGTATGAGCAAAGCGAGGTGGAGGGAGGTATGATGGGATGTTGCCTGGCACCTGGCAGATGCTGATTGGATAGTTCAATGTGTTATTTGCTGAGGCATGGTGCCGAGGTGGCCTTTTAGTTCGGCGCCCGTCTCAGAAATCGGAAATGCGGCCCGGGCTCCCGCAAATTCCCCATCCAAACGTTCCGATATGGCTTCGTACGTCCTCTGGAGGAGATGGGTCTCGTTGTGCCTGGCACCCTCGACCATGACCACGTTCTTCATCGAGCACCGCAGCTGATCGCACGACGCCACGATCTCCCTGATGTCCTTTGAGCCATAGATTATCATGGTCCGAGGATCGTCTCTCCCAGTCCATCTGGGCAATCCCGCTAGCAGCTTGAAGATCGTGTCAGGGCTCTCTACCCTGACCCGCTGCCCCCGCAGCTTCTCGAGCATCTCCTGCGTCCTAGGGCCGTAGGTAGCTTCCAGCGGTGGCGAGATCCCGATCCGGAGATCAGCGCTGCTCTCCAGCGATAAGCGGCCGCCCAGCGAGTGGCCGATCGAGGCCACCCTCCCGAAACCGCGGGCGTGGCGGATCGCCGCCTCGAGGTCCTCGATGACGCCGGCATCGAACGGAAGAGGGTTCTCCCCATGGCCGCGAAGGTCGATACAGAAGGCGGCCAGGCAATGCTCGGCCACGTGCAACGCTAGCCCTAGCATCTCCTCCTTGCAGCCTCCGTAGCCGTGAACCAGGACGGCGGCGCCGATAGGGCCGACCGGAGCGATCTCAATCGCCGGGACTTGCAGCCCGGAACTGTTGATGGTAATAGACTCTATTCTCATCTTCAAGTCGTCCGCATAAGCCCTAACCCATCCTAAAGCTTCTCATCGATGGACGGACGAGCGATTCCGATTATCACGGTCTAGCATCTAGAGTTATTTTCAAG
>DATIXC010000197.1:0-3389 GCA_035518995.1 Methanomassiliicoccales archaeon
AGACTTCCTCAGCGGCAGGCCGCTGGTGAGGTACTTGGCCATGATGGTCGCCGCGTCCTTCGGCGTGTTGGCGAAGACCGCGGAGTGCATCTTCACCCCCGACGGCACCCCGATGATCGGGGCTTTCTCGCCAACGGCGTCCATGACGTCCCTCGCGGTACCGTCCCCACCTCCGAACACGATGAGCCTCGCCCCTCTGGCGAGGAATAGCTCGCAGGCGGCGATGGTGTCCTTGGAAGTGGGATTCAGGCCGGCCGTGTGGACGACCTCGAACGGCATCGAGAGCGATGATAGAAGATCCTCGCCCATGCTTCCGCTGGCGGTCAAGAAGCGTAGGCCATCGATTCTGGGGAGGCGGCCCAGCGCCTCTCTCATCCTCGCCTCGGCGACGGGCTTGGCCCCCCTGCGCTTCGCCTCCTCGAGTATCTCCCTCCCATCGGTCCCTTTGAGGCCGACGGAGCCTCCCATGCCCGCCAACGGATTGATGACTAGCCCGACCAGCACGTTCCCTAATAACCATGACCGGATAAGTAACTTGACCGAATCTTGGACGTGAGGGTTGCTGGAAGATCGAAAAATATTCTTTCGGCGTGACCGCACGAGCGGCCACGCCTGGTTCGCCTGCCCTTGTAGCCAGGAGGTGGCTCTAGCGCATTATCAACGTGCTATCGAGATCGGACGGTTTGGCCTCGGCGACCGGTGGGCTCGCGTGCAATGCGGCCTGCTCCGGCATGGCCAAGGGAACGGACTCCTCCTCCTCGAAATGGTGCATCATCTCCTCGACCTCTGGCGTCATCTGCGAGATGAGCGAGTCGGTTATCTGGAAACATAGGGAGTCGATGATCCTTATCACGCTCTTCTCCATGATCTGGAAAGACTGGCTGATCGGAAGGTCCCCGGCGAGGTCCAGGAGCCGGTCGTTGTCCAGCACGATGGTGTTCCCGACCACGCCCTTCAGCCTGCTTATCCCCTCCTTGGCCTTCTCCAGCCTCTCGCCCTCGTAGGAGAAGGGCGAGATCGCGATGGCGAATGTCACCGCATCGAGCTCCTTTGAGACCTCGGCTATTACCGGGGCCACCCCCGTGCCGGTCCCGCCGCCCATGCCCGCCACGATGATAACGATGTCGCTGCCGCTCAGGGCCTCGCGGAAGTAAGGGCGAGCACAATCTGCGCAGTACTCCCCCACCTCGGGGAAGCCGCCCGCTCCTTTGCCATGGGTGACATCCCTGCCTATCAGCAGCTTCTTGTGGACGTTGATCTCCTGGAGCTTCCTCTCGTCCGTGTTGACCGCCAGGGTTTCCACGTTGCTCCTGCCTTCTCCATGCACGCTCTGCACGATGTTGTTGCCTGCGCCCCCGCAGCCCACCACCGTGATCCTTGGTTCGATAATCCCCTTGCTGAGCATCGCCACGATCTGCTCAGCCTTCGCGCCTTGTCCCATCTCCATCCCGGCCTCCTGGTCTTCCTTACTATTTCGGGCAGGTGACCTACCGGTTCTTCGGAAACCGTGCACCCCATCCCTTCTGCCAGCCTTGCGGCCAGCCAGCCCCTTAGGCCCACCTTTCTAGGGAACGTATTCCAAGGTGTCCTTGCGTGTCTCGTGAGCGCGCTTCTTCGCCTCTTCGAGGTGTTCCTTGGTGACGAACTCCTTGCGGATCGTCTCCTCGATTGCCCCACCGATCGAGGTATAGTATCCTTCCTTCACCATCGTGCTCAGTATGTGGAGGACGGCCCTTGGTACTTCGACCGTCACGCGAGTCCCCCGCTCCTCCGTTGCCGGCGCGCCTTGCGCCCCTTCGATGAACGCGCGAATGGCGACACGCGCCAAGCGGGAGCGGTTCGAGAACTCCGGCCTCTTCTTCACGAACTCGTCGATTAGCTCGAGGTCCTCTGGCTCCAACCGAAGCGTGATCCTTTCCCCGTCCATCTTAATGGCTCACCAGCACCGTTTCGGCAGACTTTGTCATATGTATGTCATACGAGAGTATTTAAATATTACCATATAAGTCTCATTTGTCATACAAATTAATAGCCTTTTAATGGATAAAATACGCTGGCAATCCTGCAGGCTTCTCGGGAAGCACCGAAACCCTATTTAGATTCGTGCGTCATAACCGGGAAAAGGTGCTCCGATGGGCAATGGCTGGGCGGAAATCGAAGCCAAATGGCAGAAAAGATGGTACGAGGCGGGCATTAACGAGGCCAACCGCGACCATCGCCCCAAGTTTATGATGATCTTCGCTTACCCTGGGGTGACTGGCTACCTGCATGTCGGTCATATGCGAGGGTTCTCCTACGTAGATGCCATGACCAGGTACCGGCGCATGTTGGGCGACAACGTGCTCTTCCCTGTTGGGACGCACGCCACTGGAAATGGGGCGATCTCCTTGGCCAACCGCGTGCGCAGGAAGGACGAGCGCACCATCGAGTACCTTCTGGCCAATGGTTGCCCCCAGCACAAGTTGAAGGACCTAGAGGACCCGCTGAAGGTCGTGGAGTTCTTCAACCAGGTGTATGTGAACGACTACTGGAAGCGCTTCGGCTTCCTCGTCGACTGGAGGCGCTTCACCTCCACGACCAATCCGGATTACAGCAGGTTCATCCAATGGCAGTTCCGCAAGCTGATGGAGCGGGGGCTGCTCATCCAGAAGCCGTATTATGCGCCGGCCTGCGTGAACTGCGGTCCGGTGGCCATCGACGCCTCCGAGACCGACCTCCAGAAGGGGGGCAACGCCGAGACTAACGAATACACCCTCTTGAAGTTCCGCTGCGGCGACATGTTCCTGGTGGCCGCCACCCTCCGCCCGGAGACGGTGTACGGCCAGACGAATTTCTGGGCCAATCCGGACGTGGAGTATGCCAAGGTCCGATATGGGAATGAGACGTGGGTCATATCCTTCGAGTCATACGAGAAGATGAGGTACCAGAAGGAGGAGCTGGAGGTCGTTGGCAAGATCAGGGGAAGGGACCTGATGGGGAGGAGGTGTATCGCCCCTGTCATACACCGCGAGATAATGGTGCTTCCAGCAAAGTTCTGCGACCCGAACGTCGGCACTGGTCTGGTGACGAGCGTCCCCTCGGACGCTCCGGATGACTGGATCGCTCTCAAGAACCTGCAGGAGGACGAGGCGATGATGACGGAGTATGACTTGAACTTCGACGAGGTACGCTCTATCGCTCCCATCGCCATCATCGACACCAAGGGCTGGGGCCCGCTGCCCGCGCAGGAGATCGTTCAGCGCATGGGGATCACCAGGAGCGGCGATCCCAAGTTGCTCGAGGCCAAGAAGGAGATCTACAAGGCAGGCTTCCATCAGGGCAAGATGAACAGCAATTGCGGAGAGTTCGCGGGCATGCCGGTGGAGATGGCCAAGGAGAAGATTAGGGGG
>DATIXC010000198.1:0-8127 GCA_035518995.1 Methanomassiliicoccales archaeon
TGCACCAGGTGCGGCCGTTGCGTCAAGCTCTGCCCCGTCGGGGCCATCTCCATGGAGGCGAAGAGGAAATGAAAACCGATTACGACGTGATTGTGGTAGGCGCTGGTCCAGCGGGAAGCATGACCGCGTACCATGCGGCCAAGAAAGGGGCCCGCGTCCTGATGATCGAAAAGCGCCAGGAGATCGGCTCCTCGCTCAGGTGCGCTGAGGGGATATCCAAGAAGGGCCTGGACAAGGCCGGCATACCCGTGGACAGGAAATGGGTCTCCGCCGAGATGAAGGGAGCCAAGCTGGTCTCGCCCAATGGCTCGGTCTTCCGCATCGACGAGTCGCAGGCCGGGGACGAGGTCGGGCTGGTCCTGGAGAGGCACCGCTTCGACAAGTTCCTGGCCGAGAGGGCGGCCAAGGCGGGGGCAGAGATCAGGCTCAAGACCGCGGCCAACTGCGTCATCAAAGAAGGAAACCTGGTGAAGGGCATCTCCGGCACCTCGTTCGGGGAGCCGTTCAAGCTCACTGCCGGATGCGTGGTCGGCGCGGATGGCTTCGAGTCGCAGGTAGGGAGGTGGGCTGGCCTGGACACGGTGGTCAAGATGAGCGACATCACCTCCTGCTTCCAGTACAGGCTCACGGGGCTCGAGACCGAGCCGGACTACTGCGAGTTCGTGCTGGGCTCGGTGGCGCCCGGCGGCTACGCCTGGGTTTTCCCCAAGGGCGGGGACACGGCCAACGTGGGCATGGGAGTGCTCGCCTCGACGTTGAAGAAGCCAGGCGAGGTGAAGATGTACATCGACAGGTGGATCAAGAAGGACCCGAGGCTGTCCCGCGGGCAGCCGCTGGAGGCCGTGGGCGCCGCTGTGTCCGTCTCTCCACCGGTGGAGAAGAGCATCGCCGACGGCCTGCTGCTGGTGGGCGACGCGGCCAGGGTCATCGACCCCATCACCGGCGGTGGTATAGCCAACGGCTGCATCCAAGGCAAGTTCGCGGGCGAGGTGCTCGGCGACTGCGCCCAGGCCCAGGACTTCTCGGAGTCCGCCCTGAAGCCCTACGAGAAGCTGTGGCGGGACGAGCTGGAGAACAAGCTCTACCGCAACTGGATGGCCAAGGAGAAGATGATCACCTTGACCGATTCCCAGCTCGATGGGGTGATCGAGATCCTAGCGGAGTGCGACATCCGCGAGATGAACGTCTACAACATACTCGCGGCCCTCAAACAGCGGATGCCGGACCTGGTGAAGGAGTTCGAGGAGCTCATCTGAGCCATTTGGCCGGACAAACATTTTATTATATCATTTATAATTAATTCTATTTCATCTCCTCCAGGCGAACCCCGCCCTCGCCCGTGCTGACCCGCATGGGCATCCCACCCTTCAGCCGGATCGCCTCCGCCACCACATCCGGCCGGTCGGTGAGGGCGATCATGCTCCCACCCCCTCCCGCACCGGTCATCTTAGCGCCGTACGAATAGGGCAGCGCGGCGCGGACCAGTTTGTCCAACGCGGGATGGGATACGCCAAGTATCACCAGCAGCTTGTGGTCCTTGGTCATGAGCCGGCCCAAGCCTTCCTGGTCGTTGGCCTTCAGGCAGGCAATGCCCTCCCTCACCACCCCCCCGATCTCGATAATGATGTCCCTGGCAAAGACGGTCCTGTCCGCATAGCGCTTCACCTTCGCCACCAGCGGGCCAGTGGCGGCATGGATGCCGGTGTACCCGACCACCAGGCTCATGCGCGGGACCGCGCAGTCATGGACGTACCACTCCCTGACATCCCTCTGGATGTGCCAGAGCAGGCCCTCGCCCTGCCTGGAATCGACAAAAATGCCCTTGCCGTGGCAGCTGGTCGAGGTGTCGATGGGACTGGCCCTCCCCTGCACCAGGGATTCGATGTCGAACGCTTCCCTGGCCACCTCCTCCTCGCGCACCTGTCCGCCCTTCAGCGCGGCCACGGCGGCGAGCACGGAGCTGGTCACGGCGGCCGAGGACCCCATGCCCGAGCCGGATGGTATGTCGGAATGCGTCTCCACCGCCAGGGGCTCGCCGCCCCAATGCTTGGCGATGGCGCCGTGGACGTAGGGATGGGCCTTCTCGGTGAGGGGCGCCCCATTCATCATGAAGGCGCCGTGGCGGTGCATGTGGCATCTCAGCCTCTTGTCCAACGCCACCGCGATGGCCGGCTGCCCGAACACCACGGCGTGCTCCCCGAGGAGGATTACCTTGCCCGGCGCGGAGGTCACCACCATCGCTGGCTCGATGCACTTGCCCGCATTAAACCGTTTGCCCAGGCTCGATCCTGAAATAGCTCAGAGCAGGTCGTAGTGCTTAAGCGCGGCCTCGACCACCTGGTTCGGGGACTTGCCCTTCAGGTCCTCGCGCGGGCTGTTCCAGAACTCCTCCTCGAACCCGCTCAGCGCCTCCGCCAGCTTCTCCTCGGAGTCGAACTCCTTGCCCTTCTTGGCCATGAACTCCTCCTGGAAGGACTTCAGGAGGTCGATGCCGTACTTCTTGTTGATGAGGGTGACGGCGAGGTAATCGTCGATGTTCTCAGCCAGGATGACCGCCACCTCCTCCGGGAGGATGTCCATCATCATGTCCAGCATGGAGTTGCTCAGGGTGAGGAAGAGCATCTCCAGCTTGTTCGCCTCCGGGGCCACCTGCTGGTCCACCGCGGCCGAGAGCGACTCGAGCCACAGGTCCCTCAGCGCGTACGAGCGCTCGGAGTTCCTGCCGAAGAGCTCCTGGGCCGCGGTGACGCAGCCACAGGTCTCGTCGTGGGCGTGCTCCTCAGGGGCGGGCGCCTTCTTCGCCGCAGGCTTCTGTTTCTTGGTCTTGGGACTGGACTTGGATGCCTTCTTGGTCGCCATGGTGAGATCATTCTCCTATGAAGCAGGACGGAGAGGGCGTCGCTGATATTTAAAGAGGGCATCAATCGCGATTGCCAGATAGTAGGGAGAGCATGGCCTGGCAGGCCTCCTTCTTGGCCTCGCGCTTGCGCCGGCCAAGGCCGATGGTCCTCTCGTTACCGACCACGCATTCGACCATCCATTTTGCTTCGTTGTCCGGTCCCTCGCTCGCCTCGTTAAAGCGCGGCGCGGGCAGCCCCATGCCGACGCAGGTCTCCAGGAGCTGGTTGGTGGAATGGAAGTCTGCGGGGGGCCTCCCCTTCAACGGGACGAAGGCGTAGATGAAGCGCCATGCAGCGTCCAGGCCGACGTCGATGTAGATGGCCCCGATAAGGGCCTCGACCACGTCGGCCACCATCTTGTCGGATATCTCTTCCAGGCCCATGTCGCGGCTGACCCGCAGCGCCCTCCTGATCTGCAGGTCCCTCTCCACCCTGGCCAGGTTGGCCTCGTCCACCCTCCAGGCGAGCTCCTTGGAGAGGGCGCCCTCGTTGGAATCTGGATTCTGGTCGAAGAGCCATTTGGAAACGCAGAGCTCGAGGACTCGGTCGCCCAGGAACTCGAGCCTCTCATAGGAAAGAGCGTGCTTGTTGTCCTTCAGGTAGGAACGGTGCTGGAACGCCTGATGGAGCAGTTCCTTGCGGCCGAAGGCGAGCCCCGCATCCCTGAGCAGGTCTGACTCCAGCCTTTCCATCTCCTTGCGGAACCTAGCCCTCTCCATCTCCGAGTCCGCCGCCCTGGAGCCGCGGCTCATGGCCTCACCCGAGCGCCGCGCATACGATGTCCACCAGGTCCCTGACCTTCCAGTTCCCCTTCCCTGAGGACTTGATGCTGTCCTCGATGTTCTGCTCGCACCAGGGGCAGCAGGACACGACCTCCTGCGCCTCGGTCTCCCTGACCATGTCCAGGCGCCTCGCGCCAATGGTCGTGGCAAGGTTGGGCTTCGCGGTCTTCACCCCTCCGCCAGAGCCGCAGCAGGCGCTGTTCTCCCTGTTCCGGGACATCTCCCTGAGGGTCATGCCTGGCACGGAGCTTAGCACTTTCCGCGGTGCATCGTATATTCCGCCCGCCCTACCGAGATGGCAGGGGTCGTGGTAGGTGACGACCACCTCGTTCTCCGGCACGGCCCTGAGCCTCAGCCTCCCGGACTCGATGGCCTCCTGCAGGAGCTCGGAGACGTGGACCACCTCGATGCCCAGCTCCCCGAAGTGCTCGGGATAGTCCTCCTTCCAGGCCTTGTAGCAGCCGGCGCAGGTCACCACGATCCTCCTGGCCCCGGCCTTGCGCATGTTCCCGATGTTGGCCCTGGCCATCTCCTCGAACAATCCCACCTCGCCCACGCGCAGCAACGGGGACGAGCAGCACCTCTCCTCCTTGCCCAGGTACCCGAGCGGCTCGCCCATGGCCCTGAATATCCTGGCCATGCCCTCCACCAGGTTCTGTTTCAACAACGACGGGGAGCAGCCGGCGAAGAACATGGTCTCGCACCTGGCCGGGAGGTCGAAGGGTTTGGCCCACTTGGCCCGCTGCGCCCTTGGCGCCATCCAAGGGTTCCAGTAGTTACGGATGGAGGCGATGGCCACCTTGTGCGGGGGGAGCGGGGGGACGCCTTTCCTCAGCGCCATGGCCCGGAGCTTCTCCACCGCCTTCTCCGGGATCTTGATCTCCTGCGGGCACACGGCCCAGCAGTTCTTGCAGGTGGTGCAGTCGTACATCCCCGAGTCGAGGGCCAGCTCGATCCTGTCCAGGGTGTCCCTTGGGTCCAGGGACAGCTCGGCCAGCTTGCGCATGCCCATCGGTCCCAGGTATTCCTCTTGGATCTCGTTGACCACCGGGCAGGCGGAGAGGCAGGCGAAGCACTCGATGCAGGAGCGCAGGGTCTTGATCTCCTCGACCTCCGAGGCCATGATGACCTCTGGCCGACGATCGACATCCGGCCTCTGGACGAAGGGCCTGACCGCCTCGAAGCGCGAGTAGGCGCGGTCCGTGTCCACCACCAGGTCCTTTATGACCGGGAAGGTCCGGAGCGGTTCGATGGTGATGGCCTCAGTGCCAGCAGGGATCTCCGTCCTGCAGGCGGGGCCGGGCTTGCCGTCCACCACCACCGTGCAGGAGCCGCATTGCGCGGCCCGGCAGACCCAGCGATAGGCGAGGCTCCCGTCGTAATGGTCGTGGATGAAGTTGAGGGCGTCCAGCACCCTCATCTTCTCCGTGTAGGGGACGAGGTACTCCTCGAAGCGGGGTGCCTGGTCGGAGGCAGGGTCGAAGCGCGCCACTCGCACCTTGACCGAGGTCATGTGCTGACCCCCTCCGGGCGGAGCTCCGTGGCCTCGATGGGAGAGGTGGAGGCCAGCATCTTGCCGTCGGCACCTTTCACGAGGTTGATGTTCACGAACCAGTGGTCGTCGTCCCTGCGCGGGTGGTCGGAGCGGAAGTGCGCGCCCCTGCTCTCCTTGCGCATCAGCGCCGAGGTGACCATGGCTTCGCTGACCAGGAGCATCGATCGCAGACAGATGGCGTCGTACCACTGCGGGTTATAGCGCTTGGTGCCGTAGACCCCCATCCCCTCCGACCTTTGGACCAGGGAGCGGAGGCCTTCCAGGGCCTGCATCAGGCCTTCCTGGTTGCGGACGATCCCGACCTTGGCCCACATGAGCTCCCGGAGGTCGTGCTTGATGGCCTGCGGCCATTCGCCGGGCCGGAACATGGCGTCCAGCCTCGTCTCCTCTCCGGCCACTTGCTCCTCGTCCAGCTCGGGCAGGCTAGCGCCCCTTGCGTGCGCGGCGGCGGAGCGCCCGGCCCTGGCCCCGAAGACCTGCGTCTCCGCCAGAGCGTTCCCGCCGAGACGGTTACCGCCATGCACCCCAGCCTCGTTCTCTCCGGCCAGATAAAGGCCTTGGACGGTGGTGGAGCGGTTGTCCTCCGGCCTGATCTTCACCCCGCCCATGAAGTGATGCGCGGTCGGCGCCACCTCCATCGGCTGCCTGGTGATGTCCATGTCCGCGAAGACGCGGAACTGCTTGACCATCCTGGGGAGCCTGGCCTCGACGACCTTGGGGTCCTTGTGGCTTATGTCCAGGTAGACGGCCCCACGAGGCGTCCCCCTCCCCTCCTGGATCTCGGTGTAGATGGAACGGGCGACGACATCGCGGGGCGCAAGCTCCATCTGCTTCGGGCTGTAGCGCTCCATGAACCTCTCGCCCTCGACGTTCTTCAGCTGCCCTCCCTCGCCCCTCACCGCCTCCGTCACCAGGATCCCCTTGGCGCTCTCCGGGTGCACCATCCCGGTCGGATGGAACTGAACCTGCTCCATGTCCATGAGCTCCGCGCCGACTTCGTACGCCATGGCGTAACCGTCTCCGGTGGACTCGTCCGGATTGGAGGTCACCCTGTAGACCTGTCCCGCCCCGCCCAGGGCCAGGATGGTGGATTTCGCCCTGAGGGCGAGGTACTTGCCGCTCCGCATCTCGATGCCGAAGGCGCCCCCGCAGGTCCCTCCATTGGACAACAGCTTGGTCACGAGGACCTCGTCGAGGTGCGGCAGCGAGCGCCTCCTGGTCTCCTCCGCCAGGGCCATGATCATCTCGTGCCCGGTCTCGTCCCCGACATAGCATGTCCTGGGGTGGGATTGGCCGCCGAACGGACGTTGGGCGATCTTGCCCTCGGGCGTCCGGTCGAAAACCGCCCCGAACCCCTCGAGGTCGTAGATGCGGTCTGGAGCCTCGTTGACCAGCATCTTCACCAGGCGCTGATCGTTCAGGAATGCCCCCTCGATGACCGTGTCTTGGAAGTGCGAGTCTATCGAATCGGTGGGGTCGCGGTTGCCTAGGGCCGCGTTGTAGCCTCCCTCGGCCATGGTGGTGTGCGCCTTGCCCAGTATGGTCCTCGCAACCACGAGCGTCGAGGCCCCTGCACGGTGCGCCTCTATCGCCGCCCTGAGGCCGGCTCCGCCGTTCCCGACCACCAGGACATCCGCCTCCACGACTTCCAGGTCATGACCCCCTTGGACCTCTTTTGCTAGCTGGTGACTTAGTAAAAAGGTTGCCCTTGTTGCTTCGCCCCTTCGGTCCGACTAGCAAGGTCTACCCTTCTTCATCGAGCAGACGGCGCCTGGAAGCCGAGGCAGGTCCTTCACGATGTCCTTGATCTTCTCCAACCCGGCCCTGATGACGTCCATGGAGGTGGCATAGGAGAGCCTCAGATGGCCATCGCCCGCGTCCCCGAAGGCGCACCCAGGGATGCAGATGACCCCCGAGCTCACGGCCCTGTGCGCCAGGTCGAGGCAGGTAACGTCATGGTCGTAGGAGGGGAAGGCGTAGAAGGCGCCCTTCGGCAAGGCGCAATGGAAGCCAGGAATGTCGTTCAGCAAGGAGACTATCGCCCTCCTCCTGGCGTCATACTCCTTCCTGTGAGGCGCCATGGAAGGGTCGATGTCGTGGAGGGCCTGGGCGACCGCGTACTGGACGGGGGTGGAAGGGCAGGCCACCGCGTAGTAGTTGACCTTGGCCAACTGGTCGATTATCTCCTTCTCCGCCACAACGTATCCGATCCTCCATCCTGGGATGCCCAAGCATTTAGAGAACGAGTTGACCACGATCGAACTCTCCAGGTAAGGCAGGAAGGAATGGTGCTCGCCCTCGTAGACGAAACGGTCGTAGACCTCATCAGAGATTATGTAAAACCCATTGTCCTCGGCCAGGTCGGCGATGGCCTTGACCGTGCTTTTGGAGAGGGTCCCGCCCGTCGGGTTGCCAGGGCTATTGACCACGATCCCGTCAGTCCTGGGGTTGACCAGGCCCTTCAGCATTTCCGGGTCGGGTTCGAAACCATCCTCCTCCCATACGTAATAGGGAACGGGCTCGGCGTCCACAAGCAGAGCGTCAGGGGAGTAGAGGACGAAGCCCGGGTCAGGGACCAGGACCTCACCCGCTGGGTCGAACAGTGTCTGATATGCGGTCATGATCCCCTGTGTCGCGCCGCAGGTGACCATCACGTTCTCAGCGGTGATGCCGGAATTATGCCTCCTGAGCATTTCGGCGATCCCGGTCCTAAGCTCGGGGAGGCCTTTGGTGGGCCCGTAGCCATCCAGGCCCTTGTCTATGGCCCGATGCATCCCTTCCAATAGGCTCTCAGGAGGCCCGAAGTCCGGCTCTCCGATGCCCATGTTCAAGGCGCCCTTGGGCGCTCTGTCGAATATCTCTCGGATGGCGGAGTACTGAACGGACGAGG
>DATIXC010000199.1:0-6081 GCA_035518995.1 Methanomassiliicoccales archaeon
GAGAAGCCTTTAAGATGAACAAGCTGCACTGTCCCCTCGATGAACGAGACACTCCAGCTCATCGCTAGGAAGGTCCGCGAGGCCGAGCGCGCCCTCCCTCGTTCGGCGGACAAGACACAAGAGCTGTGCATGGGCGCGGACGGCACCCCCACCTGCCTCGTGGACAAGGTGGCCGAGGACGTAATCCTCCAGTTTGTGGAGGAGCGGAACTTGCCCTACAACGTGCTCTCAGAGGAGGCGGGCTTCGTGGACAGAAAGAAGGCGAAGACCCTGGTGGTCGATCCGATCGATGGCACGTACAACTCGGCGATGGGCGTGCCCTTCTACTCAGTCTCCCTGGCCATAGGCACTAAGAGCCTGAGCGATGTTGAGGCGGGCCTGGTGCAGAACCTGGTCACCGGCGACACCTATTGGGCGGAGAGAGGAAAGGGGGCGACCCTCAACGGGGAGCCGATCCACGTCCGCCAGTTCGATCCTTACAATAACCTGTTCCTGGTCTACATCGGCAAGTATGCCAGCGAGGACAACTTCCATTTCGCCAGGCTAGGGGTTCGCGCCAGGGCGCTGGGGTGCGCCTCGCTGGAGATGTGCCTCCTCGCCGAGGGCAAGGCCGACGCTTACTACATGAACTGCGAGGTGTATGAGAAGTCCATCCGGGTGGTCGATATCGCCGCGTCCGCTCTCATCCTGAGGGAGGCGGGGGGAGGTATCGTTGACCTCTTGGATAGGCCGCTGGACATGGGGCTCAACCTACGGGAGAGGAGCAACTTCCTGGCCTATGGCGACAAAGAGATCAAGAGGGTGGTCATGTGAAGTTCGGGATGACCGCGAACGTGAACGTGCCGGACGCTAAGAGACTGGCGCGCCAGGTCCGTGAGCTGCTCCAAGGGCAGGAGCTGATGCTGGAGAACCACATCGCCCAGGTGCTGGGCGAGACGGGCATCCCCATCGAGGACATGAAGGTGGACGTGATGGTGACCATCGGCGGGGACGGGACCATACTCCGCGCCCTGATGAAGAACGAGGCACCCATCTTCGGCATCAACGCCGGCGACCTTGGCTTCCTGACAGAGGTCCAGGAGGACTTGGTCGAGGAGGGCATCGAGCGCATCCTTAGGGGCGAATACACCATAGAGGAGAGGACCAAGCTGCGCACCGACTTCAAGGGAGGGCGCTTGAAGGACGCCACCAACGAGGTGGTGGTGCACACCGCTCACATAGCCAAGCTCCGGCACTTCCGGGTTCTGGTAGACGATGAGTTGGCCATCGACGTCAGGGCGGACGGTATCATCGTCTCCACCCCGACGGGGTCGACCTGCTACGCCATGTCGGTCGGGGCGCCCATCCTGGACCCCAGGCTCAGGGCCCTGGTCATCGCTCCCATGGCCCCCTTCAAGTTCGGAGGCAGGCCCACGGTGGTCCCGGCCTACAGCGACATCCGAGTCGAGGTGCTACGCCCCAAGCCCTGCGTGATAGTAGTCGATGGTCAGGAGGAGATCGCCATGGAGGGCAACGAGGAACTGCATTTCACCACCTCGGAGAGAACCGCTCGCTTCGTCTCCCTGGGCAGGACCTTCTACACCAAGATGCGAGAGAAGCTGACAGGCGGGCCTTGCTGGGGATGAAGAAGATCTACGCCATCGACCGGACCGCTCTGCGCATGATCAACGAGTCCGCCATCGAGACATTCCCCAACGAGTTCCTGGCCGCTCTCAAGGCCGAGGAGGGCGTCATAATCGAGCTGGTGGTGCTCCCCGGCACGATCCAAGGGGACAGCCACAGCATCATGCAGACCCACATGCTCCCCATCGACTATACCGTGGTCGGGACGGTCCACTCCCATCCAGGCCATTCCAACCGGCCCTCGGACGCGGACCTGCAGTTCTTCTCGCACTTCGGAGGGGTTCACATCATCACCTGCCTGCCCTATGACGAGGGTAGCTGGAAAGCCTATAACTCCAATGGCGAGAGGATCGGCCTCGAGGTCCTCGATTGAGTTCAGTAGACCCTGCTTCCAGGGCCGATCATCCCCCTGGCGATGGCGCCCGGACCGATGTACGAGTCCTCCCAAATTACCGTGCCGGCGTCGATCATCGAGTTGATTCCGGTCTTGACGTTGTCCCCCATGATCACTCCCAGCTTGCGCCGGCCGGAGTCGATCACCTTGCCCCCGGAGGAGACCTTCACATTCTTGTCGTCGAAGCGCAGGTTGGCGACCTTGGTGCCCGCGCCGAGGTTGCACCCCTCCCCGATGATGCTGTCGCCCACGTAGTTGTGGTGGGGCACGTGCGAGCCGGCCATGATGATGGAGTTCTTCACCTCCACCGAGGCACCGACCTTGACGTTGGGACCTAGGCAAGTCCCTCCGCGGACGTAGCAGTTGGGGCCGACCTCGCATCCCCTGGAAACGAACGCGGGCCCAAGGACGTAGGAGCCCGACCTGATCAAGGCTCCCTTCTCCACCACCACGTTCCCCTTGAGGGTCGCGCCATGCTCGACCTCGCCCTCCACCCTTCCGACCAGCCGCGACATGAATATCTCATTGGCCTTGAGCAGGTCCCAGGGCCTGCCCACGTCGATCCATTCGGTGAGGATGCGATGCACCATGACCCCCTCGGTCCTCGACAGGCTGGTCAGCGTATCGGTGATCTCATACTCCCCGCGGGGCGACCTGCCGGTGTTCCTTATTTCCTGGAAGATGTCGGGGGTGAAGATGAACATGCCGGCATTGATGAGGTCCGAGGGTGGCTGCTTCGGCTTCTCCAGGATTCGAATGAGCTTGCCATCCTTCTCCTCTATGACCCCGAAGGCCGAGGGGTTGGGGACCGTGACCGCCCCCATCACCGTCCTGCCATTGGACTCGAACATCGATCGCATCGACTTCACGTCCACCTCGGAAATGACCACATCCCCGTTGATGCAGAAGAACGGCTCGTCCATCACCTCCTCGGCGTGGCCGACGGCATCGGCGGTCCCTAGCCTCTCCTTTTGCTCCAAATAGATGATCCTAAGGCCGAGGTCCGAGCCGTCCCCGTAGAACTCCTTAATGCGGTTGGCCTTCCAGCCGACCAGAAGGGCTATCTCCGTGACTCCCCCTGCCTTCAAAGCCTCGAAGATGTGGCTCAGGAAGGGCTTGCCAGCGACCAGCAACAATGGCTTGGGAACGTTTGAGGTCAGGGGCCTGAGCCTGGTACCCTCGCCGGCAGCCAGAACCAACGCCTTCATTTCAAGCACCCCTTGACGATCTTCTCAGCCTTTGAGGCTAAGCTTTTGAGGTCCTTATCTTTTCTCGCCTCTACCGTCAGGCGCACCTTGGGCTCCGTTCCGGACAGCCTTACAAGGAACCATCCTTCCTCGAATTGGGCCCTGTAACCATCGACGGTGATCAGCTCCTCGCATCGCAACGAGCGCATCGCCGCCTCCAGCCTCGCCTCCAAGCTCTTCCTTGATTTCGGGTCGAAGGCGTACGAACTCCTGGAAACCGGGTATTTCGGTACGCCTTCCACCATCTCGGAGAGCTTCCTCCCCATTATCATGGAGGCGAGTAGGGCAGCGGCGTAGACCCCGTCAGGGCAATAGGTCTCCTCGGGGAAAATGAAAGTTCCAGACGGCTCCCCCCCGAATCCAGCCCCGTTCGATTTCAGGGCCTCCGCCACGTATACGTCCCCCACCCTCGTCCTTATGACCCTTCCTTTCACTAGATCATCTAGCACCATAGATGCGTCAACGGGTGCGACGATGTCCTTGGCCTCTAAGAATACTGTAAAGAGCGCCAGCAGCCGGTCGCCATCGATGAACCGCCCCTTCTCATCGAACGCGACCATCCTATCCCCGTCACCATCATGGGCTATGCCGATGTCCGCCCTCTTGCTAATCGTAAGCTGCTTAAGGACGGCCAGGTTCTCCTCCGTGGGCTCCGGCATCCTTCCTGGGAAGTGGCCGTCAGGTTGGCAGTTGACGCCCAGAACCTTGCAGCCCAGTTCCCTCAATAGTACTGGGCTGATCACGGCCGTTGCCCCGCATCCGCAGTCCAGGACCACATCGGCTTTCGCGGCCTCCACCGAATCCAATATCGCGGAGACGTGGTCTTCGATCGCTCCAGTATGGGCGAGGCATCGCCCCACGCCCTTCCAGTCCGCCAATTTGTAGCCCTTGCTTTCAATCAGCCTTTCCAGCTGGCGCATCTGCGCCGAATCGAATGCCGAGCCATCAGGATTCCATACCTTGACGCCGTTGTATTCGGGCGGATTGTGGGAAGCTGTGACCATTAACCCGCAGCCATATGCCTCTGCTGCCCTGGCCAGGGTAGGTGTCGGGACCATCCCTGCATAGGAGGCGTTGGCCCCCGTGGATGTGATGCCGGCGCATAGCGCACTGACCATCATGTCCCCGCTGGTCCTGGTGTCCTTGCCCAGGAGGACCTCCTTTCCTATTGATCCCACCGCAGCTCCGATGCTAAGGGCGAGGTCGGGGCTTATTACTTGGCCGACCACGCCCCTTATGCCCGATGAACCGAAAAGCGACATTTGAACGAACTCTTAAGCGCGAGAAATCAAGATAAACCTTTTTCCGAGGATCAAGCTGGACAAGCTCGAGGTTTTTTCCAAATTTTCTGCATTCCTGGCTAGTCATCCAGACTCACCCAGCAATAATTAGAAAAGAGGGAAAGATATTAAAGGAGAAGAATTACTGGAACGCTCTCTATATAGGATAAATTTTATATATAGGTCCGAGGTATTACATACTGGGTCATGTGCCAGCACATGGCCAGAGAACTGAACAGGAGGGATATTATTTGGTGATGGAGAAAATAAGCCTCGACAAGGCCAAGGAGATCGCTAAGAAGAAGGGTCTGAAGCCCGGCCGCGTTAAGGGGACGAACGGGGTCCAATTCACAAAGGGGAACAACGCTCGCCTGGAGATTGTTTCCTGGGAGGACTTCGAGAAGACCCTGGGCAAGAGGGGGCTAGCGGTCTTCGAGAGCGGCGGCTGGATGAAGATAATGAAGAAGTAATCCAACACGACGCTCCAATCCTTTTTCTCTTACCTTCTATTGTTTTTCATTGGCAAGGCCAGGCCATCTCATAGCTTCATTATCAGCCAGTTCTTCGCCTCCTTCTCCTTGCCCTTGAACCGGACCAGCGCGTAGGCTCCCTTGAGCCGCCCGCCCATGAGGACGAATACCAGCCTGTCTGCGCTCCGTTCCTTGAGCTGGAACGTTCCCTTATCCCATATCTTGACCTCTCCGGCGCCGTACTCCCCCTTGGGAATTCTCCCTTCGAAGCCAGCATAGTCCAAGGGATGGTCCTCGACCTGGACCGCCAGCCTGCGCACCTTAGCCTCCTCGGGTACCCCCTTGGGGACGGCCCAGCTCTTCAGGACCCCGTCCAGCGAAAGGCGGAAGTCATAGTGCAGATGTGATGCGTGGTGCTCCTGGACCACGAAGATGCCCTCCTCGCCACTCCCCTCCTTGCCCTCTGGCTCCCTGGTCCTTTGGAAGTCCCTCTTGGCCTTGTAATCCTCCAGCCCCATATCGTCCATTCAGACGGAGGACGGTGGATAATAACCATTCTCTCAGCGGGCCTCGTCCAAGGCTGTGGAGATCTTGAAGCGGATGCGCAGGTCGCGGCCGAAGGCCTTCCTGAAGCCCTTGCCCTGGGACTCAGTTCCCCAAAGCTCGAGCTGGCAGTCCCCTCGGGCGGATATCTCCAGCACGGCCTCCTCCTCGTTGGCGTTGATGAAGCGCGCGTGATCGATCAGACCGCAGTGGCTCCGGTCAAGGGCCTCGGCGATGCGCAGGAAGGGGGAGAGGGTCACGACCACCTTCTGCGCCGAGGCCTCCAAGCCCTCCAGCTCGGAGCTCCTCTTCCCCAAGGACTTCTTGCGGTGGAACTTGGCCAAGCTGGCCATGATCTCTATCTCCCTCTGGTCGAAGCCAAGGAGCTCGGCGTTGCGGACGATGTAATAGGAATGCTGATGGTGGTTGCTGAAGCTGATGAAGTCGCCGATGTCATGGAGGTAGGCGGCGTAGCGCAGCAGCTCCCTCTCCTTGGCCCCGAACTGATGCATGCCTTCCTCCCT
>DATIXC010000200.1:0-3629 GCA_035518995.1 Methanomassiliicoccales archaeon
CCATCAGGGCGGCCAGCTGCTCGAGGTCGCTCCGGTTTGGCTTGAAGGACTCCACCCTGAACCTCCTCCCTTTGCTCCTGCTCAATAGTGGTCCTAAGACCAATGCCTGCAGGATCTGCGGCCCCTTGCCGCCGAGCATCACATAGATGCCCTGGGGTTTCAGTGAGCGGCGATAGCGAGTGATGGGCTGATAGCCATTGGCCCCGATTATTAGGTCGTACTGCTGACCGTTCTGGGTGAAGTCCTCCCTGGTGTAATCGAGGACATGGTCCGCACCGATGGAACGAGCAGTTTCCAGATGCCCCTGGCTGCACACCGCGGTCACCTCCGCGCCGAAGGACTTGGCAATCTGCACCGCGAAGGTGCCGACCCCGCCTGAGGCGCCGTTTATCAGGACCTTCTGACCAGCTTTGATCTCTCCTTTGTCTCGGAGGGCCTGCAGCGCGGTCCCCGCGGCCATGGGGGTCGCCGCTGCCTGCTCGAACGAGATTCCGAGCGGCTTGGCTGCCAAGGCCTCCTCACGGGCGCAGACGAATTCGGCAAGGGCGCCATGCCCGAAGCTGGCCAGGTCGCCGAAGACCTCATCGCCTGGCCGGAAGAGCTTGACGCCCTTGCCAACCGACTCAACCCTCCCGGCCATATCCGAGCCCGGTATCGCGGACTTGGGTCTGAGGAGCCCTCCTCCCATCAGTCTTACCATGAAGGGCTTTCCGGTCGTGGTGATGTAATCCGCCTTGTTCAGGGAGGCGGCGTGGACCTTGACCAGCACCTCGTTGTCCTTTGGGACCGGCTTCTCTACCTCCCCCAGCCGGAGAGCCTCTGGCGGGCCGTACCTCAAACAGAGCACCGCCCTCATCGCAGACCTCTATCTCTGTTTCGGATCACTTAAGCATCCCTCTTCAACTCACGGCTGAGCCACCAAAGGCCACCGATCAACGCGGGTATCCCGATTATCAACAGCACAGCTATCACAGCCAATAATCCGGAATACACGAGATAGTTGAAATCCCAGGTGGAGATGGCCACGTCCCAATTGCCGTCCAGGTAGATCTTTATTGCGAAGGCGATGAAGAACAGGAACGAGAACCAGTTGCCCGCATCGGACCTACGGGAACGGCTCCTGAAAAGCCTCGCACGCCTGTACTCATCGCGTTCCTCCTTCGGTAGGTTCTTGTACCACAGGTAGAAGACCACCACCCCGATGACGACCGGTATGCCGATGGCCACCAATTCCCAGAACGCCAGGTGCAGCAGGAAGTCCACCAGGTCCCCCATGGTCCAGAGCCCAAGTATAGTGGGCACCAGGCCAGTGGATTGCGCCTGACCGACGAACCATAGGTAGACCAGGACAGCCCCCGCCACCGCCGCCCCTATTCCAGTGAATGCAAGGGCAGCAACTTTCCAATGCCTCTTGAGGAACTTCTTCCAAGCTCCCTTCTCTCCAGATATGTTCTCATCCATCTGCTTCGCCTCTTCTTGCTTGCCGAATCATATCAAATCCCCATGACCATCAGTTCCGGGCTAACCACGGCCCGCCTCAACCGAATGGCGAATTCCTCTGCCAGGCTCAAGTCCTCTGCGTTGGGCCTGCCCTTGTTTATCCCCCCCAAAAGCTTGAGGAAGCTGTTGGTGTTGTGGCCGCCGCAG
Organism: Methanomassiliicoccales archaeon; assembly: GCA_035518995.1. Taxonomy (GTDB): domain Archaea; phylum Thermoplasmatota; class Thermoplasmata; order Methanomassiliicoccales; family UBA472; genus JAJRAN01. The sequence continues at coordinate 1,648 of DATIXC010000200.1, forward strand.
CTGAACTCGTCGACGACGGTGTAGCCCTTGGACCGAAGTATGCTCCTCAGCGCTGAATGGTTCTTCTCGACGTAGTCGTCGAAGCGCCCTCGCGTACTTCTGCCTTCGAAGGCCGCGACCGGGACGCCGCAGGTCGAGAATATGAAAGCCTTCTTGCCCTGGAGCGCTGGCAGTTCATCGGCCAGACGCAGGAGGCTCTCGTGATGCCTGCCGCCATATATCCCGGAGCCAAAACCGATGATGTCGTAGTCCCCCACCTCGAGCGGGCTTACCTGGGTCGGCGTTCTGATCGGGGCGTCCAGGACGCGAGAGAATACCAAGGCGATCTTCCCGGTGTTGTGATTGTGATATGAGACCAGGACCAATAGCGACCTCATCGAGTGCACCTCCCTATTTGGATGAGCGGCGAGCCCCCGCCTTCTTCAGCCCATGTCCTCCGTGCCATTGTAGCGCTCCAAATGATTGAAGGGTGGTCACCTTACTTAGGCGGTATGGTCACTTGTGGTCGTATCCGCCAGAGGATATTACCTGGCGAGGAGAGGATTTATTAAGGAGGCATCATCTGGAGCGAACGATGGTGTCTGGGCCGGGGGAAATGGCAGCCAAGGGCTGACAGATGCCCCTCGAGTGGGATTTCCAAAGAGGTGGAGGAGGAAGATGGGAGTTTATCATTTGCGAGGGCGGAAGGACACCCTCCTGAGCCCGATCGCGGGGGCGGCATATCGCCACGGCCTCACACCCAACATAGTCACGGCTATCGGTCTTTGCGCAGGGCTGGCATGCGGTGCCCTCCTGGCCATGGATGAAATCCTGATGGCCATCTCCTTCGGCCTCGCAATGCGCTTATGGCCATCAACAGATATGGAATCCAGAGCGCCATTGGTCTGTTAAGATGTGATGGTGCATTCTCGGTATCCATCCAACTCCCCAAATGACATTCGAGTCGAAGATATAATAATTGCACCTGAAGATTCCATAAGGTTATCCTATCAACGGGATCTGCCCTTCGCCCGATCGTAGGAGCGCTCCACCGCCTCCAGGGTGATGAACTCCTTCTCCAGCGAAGCCCTCTCGAAATGGAACTCCTTCACGAAGTCCTCCACCTTCTCCTCGAAGACCTCGCGGTCGCCCAGTCCCGTGTCGAGGGTCAGCGCCTTCTTGTACCCGGCGGTCTCGAACATCCACTTGAGCATGCTGAGATCCCCCTTGTCCACACCCCGCGTCAGCTCCATCTTGAAGATCAGCTCCCGCCAGTTCTCTGCCCAAGCTGGAGTCAGATAGAAAACGCCAGGGTAGCGCTTGAGCAGACTGTAGTAACCATCGGTTCCTCCCAGCACCGCGGCGATGCAGTCGTCGACCGGCCTGCCCTGTTCGTCGGTGAGTAGTGTGAGCTGATGTTTCGTCTCCGCCTCGATCTCCGGCAGGTGCTTGAATGCGTTGCCGCAGAGGCCATAGAATAGCATAATGGAACGGCACATAGGGCCTATCAGCTCGACCGCCTTGGCCACCTCACGGCGCAATATCTGGGGATCCTCGTGCAAAGCCATCGACTTCATGAGGACGAGAAGGTTGAAACCATCCTGGGGGAGGGCATCAAGCTCGCTCTCCCTGATCAACGACACCTTCGCCTTTGTCCTGGCTTTCCTCAACTTCCGCACTAGGTTCTGGGAATCTTCGTTCTCGATGACCAGGACGTTGGCGATGTCTGCGTCCCTGAGGACCGAGTGCACGATTTCGTCCTCAAGGATAGGGCAGCCGACGATGCCAAGGTAACCTTTCGCTTCATTCACATAAAAGCAAACGACCAAGTTCCCTTTCATAGTTGCGGTTCTCAATCGTTTTCGTATTGGGCTTCCGAAACGCCCTGGCCCAAGGAAGATATGCTGGACCAATTATCCTTTATCTTGATAAACCCCTTGGAGCTAGGATCATGATGCCGGGATGCAGTAAGCCCCAATGCTTCGGCCAGAATGCTACTTGAC
>DATIXC010000201.1:0-6421 GCA_035518995.1 Methanomassiliicoccales archaeon
AGGTCGGGCCTCTCCTCCCGGTCCACCTTTATGGACACGAAGCCTCGGTTCAGGAGCTTGGCAACGTACTCGTCCTCGAAGGACTCCCTGGCCATGACATGGCACCAGTGGCAGGCCGAGTAGCCGATGGAGATGAACAGAGGCCTGTCCTCGGCCCGCGCCTTCTCCAAGGCTTCCTCTCCCCAAGGGTACCAGTCCACAGGGTTCTTGGCATGCTGCCTGAGGTAGAGGCTTCGCTCCCGGGCGAGATGGTTCGGCCTTGATGCTTCCATGAGGGTCACTCGGATTCCTAAGGCAGGCGAACAACATAATTGCTGCGATGATGGACAAGAGAGGGAGATGAAGAAAAGGGGAAAGGGTTTTGAGCGCTTCCCAAGAGGTCGGCAGCTCACCCCTTTCTGGGTTTTCTCCTCCTATACGGCCCTGAAGGGCCGTCGAATCCCTTACGTGCGATGCACGTTATCGCGTCAAATGACGCACCAGGCATAAGTGCTTTGCGAAAGCCTGGTCCCTTTTATAAGCCAATGATTAGGAAATTCAGGGGAGGGCATGTCTACGATCCGCCACCCTCCAGATCTGGTCTCGGTGCTCAGTAGAAGCACGTGTCCTTGGAATACAGGTCCACTATGTCGGAGTAGATGCCGAACGCCGTCTCCCTCAGGGTCGGGTCCCTCTCCGCGATTACCATCTCCCCAAAAAGGTCCATGGAGAATATGGCGGCGTTCGAGGCCCCAGAGCAGGAGAACAGCATGTCCTCGGGCTTCAGCACCTCCAGTCCGACCTTGAACTCCTTCTTCTCGAAGTCGGCTGTGGCCACCTGCCTGATGCGCACGCACTTGTCATCCTTGACCTTGGCTATCAGCTTCTTTAGCGAGTCCTCGGTTATCTGCTCGCGCTTAACGTCGGCGAGCTTGAGCTTGTGCTCGGCCAGTGCGTTGCAGAGGATGGCGAGCTTGGCGGCGGCGTCCATACCGCTCAGGTCGTTGATGGGGTCGGTCTCGGTCATGCCGATGGCCTTCGCCCGCTTCATGCCCTGCTCGAAGTTCTTGCCCTCCCGCATGTTGTCGATGATGATGCCAGTGGTAGAATTGAAGACGCCCCTGACCTTCTTCAGCTTCACCGGCGGAAGGCTCTTGAACAATGAGAAGACAGGCGTCCCGTCCATGACCGTGCTCTCGAACTTCAAGGAGGCGTTGGAGCGGGAAGCGGCCTGCTGCAGCTCGTCGAGGTATAGGGCTATCGGTCCCTTGTTGCAGGTCACCACATCGATGCCGCGGTCCAGGGCGGTAAGGATGAACGACCTTGCCGGCTCCCCGGTCTCGTAATCGGCCGAGGTCGCCTCTACCAGGATGTCGTAGTCGCTCTCCTTGAGGTAGGTCTTGACCTCTCTCACCCTCTCCTCGGGGTTGTACGCCCTGGTGTCGCCCTTGTTGGTCTTGAGCTTCTTCTCCACCTTCTCCGGCGCGAGGTCCTTCAGGTTGGCCACACCTATGGACCGGGAGCATATCCCGGAGAAGACGAACCTCTGGCCCTCGGGGTCGACATGGGCAAGCATGTCCACCAAGGCCTTGCCTACGTTGCCATATCCGACCAGCACGATCCTCTTCCGGTCCAAGTTAACACCCATCCTGGATGCGAATTGCTGGTGGGATATATGGAATTTCCTTTTAATAAGTTGAGTCGGAGGGCTCCTGGGACTGTCGCCTGGGCAACAAGTTGTCGAGGAGCGGGCTCCTGGCTAGGCATAATTTTAAGAGCGGAGATTTTATTATTTCAAGCCAAGGTCGGGAGGACCTTGAATGGCAGACATCAGGAAAAGGGTGGAGGAAGACCGCGGCCTGCTTAAGACCATACAAATGTTCGTTCCAGGCTTCCGCGGGTATCGCATTCGAGAGGACCTTAGGGACTCGGACCGTATGCTGCGCGCGCAGATGGCGAAGCAGCTGGCCCTGCAGAGAAGGGGGCTCGAGGACTGCCGCTCCCTGGTCAAGGACTACACGTCGCCTCAGCTGGACTCGATTGGAAGGCTGATCAATAATTACAAGAAGGTTGAAGGGGCGGTGCAGCACGCCGAGGTGGGCTACTCAGGCATCTCCGCCGACCTGCAGGTGAAGGAGGGCGAGCTCAACAAGCTCTATGAGTACGATGCCGGCATGATCAACGACATCAATTCCATGTCGTGGGGCGTGGAGAGGCTACGCGCCGCCCTCGAGGCCGAGAGCAAGGGCGAGGCGGACATCGAAGTCAAGGCCATCAAGAGCTCCTTGAACGCGTTCGAGGACAAGTTCGGAAAGCGCGAGATGGCCATCACAGGATCGGAGGTGTGAGAGCATGAGCCTTATCGGAGCTGAGACATTCAAGTGGGAGGACGTCGACAAGCGCGGAAACGTCATGTACCGGTTGCCGCGCAACATTAAGTTCAACGACAACGTGGTGGTGAGGGAGGACGAGATCGCCGTCTTCTACCGGGACGGCAAGGTCCTGGACTACATCGACCGCCCCGACCGTTACGCCCTGACCTCGCTGAACGCGCCCATCGTCGGGAAGGTCGTGAAGGCGCTTTCCGGCGTGCAGCAGCAGGCAGAGCTGATCTACCTGCAGAAAAGGGCGATCGACGGCAAGTACGGCTCCAAGCAGCCCTACCAGTTCAGGGACAAGGAGTTCGGGATGGTCAACCTTCGCGTCTTCGGAGAGTTCCGTTACAAGGTGGCCAACCCCGCCAACTTCGTGAACCAGTTCGTGGGGACGTTCAACTACGCCACCTCTGCGGAGGTCGAGGAGCGTCTGAAGGAGCAGATGGTCGTGCTCGTCTACGACTCCCTGGGCGACATGAAGAACCAGGGGATGGGCGTGGCCGACCTCGCCGCCAACCTGACCAACATCGAGCAGGTGGTGCTGTCGCGCGCCGCCGACCACTTCGAGCTCTACGGAGTCACCATAGACAAGATCTCCGGGCTGTACATCTCGCTGCCCGAGGAGGTCCAGAAGGCGGTGGACACCCGCGCCTCGATGACCGTGGTGGGCGCCAACTACATGCAGTACCAGACCGGCCAGGCCATGAGGGAGGCGGCCTCCAACCCGTCCGGCGGGGCCGCCGGCGTGGGCGTCGGGGTCGGCGCTGGCGTGGGCATGGGCTACCAGATGATGGACACCATGCGCCAGACCGCGGCCCCCGGCCAGCAGACGGTCGCCGCCTCAGGGGCGGTCGTGCTCTGCCCCAAGTGCGGGGCGCAGAACCCGCCGACCGCCAAGTTCTGCGGTGAGTGCGGCACCAAGCTGGTGGTGGCCACCGTGCCCTGCCCGCAGTGCGGGGAGAAGGTGCCGGAGGGAGCCAAGTTCTGCCCCAACTGCGGGGCGTCCATGAGCGCACCGAAGAAGAAGTGCGCCAACTGCGGCGCGGAGCTGGCGGCCGACGCCAAGTTCTGCCCCAACTGCGGCAAGCCGACGTAGACAGAAGCCAGGAGGGATGGGAACGGCTTCCGTCGGCTGCCCCAAGTGCGGGGCCAGGGTGGAGTTCGACTCGGGCACCAAGTTCGTCCGATGCTCCTACTGCTCTTCGATGGTCTACATCGACCGCTCAGGGTCGGGGTTCTACTACATCCTGCCCTTCGTGGTCCGCGAGGACAACGCCGTGGGCATCTTCAAGCGCTGGGCGGCCGGCCCGACCAAAGCGAAGTACCTGGACCAGGCGCAGCTCGCCGGCTCCAAGAGGCAATACTTCCCGGTGTACATGTTCAAGCGGACGGTCGAGGGCAAGGAGGTGGTGAAGGTCGAGCCCGCTGGGTCTACGACCCTGCCCGGCCTCCACGACCTCAAGGTGCCGGCCGGCGACCTGAAGATCTTCGACGCCCAGTACGACACCGACGGGGTGCCGCTCATCCAGCCGGACATCGAGATGAGCGCCTACCTGGACAAGCTGCCCGGCACCAGCAAGGAGCAGGCGCTGGTCTACTTCCCAATCTGGACGCTGGACTACGTGCACGAGGGAAAGCGCTACCAGGTGGTGATCGACGGCTCGTCTGGCGAGGTGTTCGCCTCCGACTTCCCCAAGCGGGGCTCGGGACCGTACATGGCGGTTGCAGGCGCGGGATACGTGGCGTTCCTGGCCGAGGCGCTTTTGGCCGCGGCCAACGCTGGCCTGGGGGCGATGCTAATCGGCATCACCATCGTCGGGGTCTTCGGCGCATCGCTGTTCGTCGCCTGGAGGATGTGAGCCATGCCCGATGACAAGCCCTCCGAGAGGCTCTCCGTGGGCGTGAGCTGCCCGGCCTGCGGCGGCGCCCTGAGCATCGAGGAGGGCGAGAGCGTCGTCAACTGCCAATACTGCGGCTCCATGCTCTTCATCGAGGGCGACCAGGGCGTCCAGACCGTGGCCTTCAAGAACAGGATGGACCCCCAGCGGGTGATGCAGGCCGCCGAGTCCTGGTGGAGGAAGGGACTGAAGGCCAGGGACCTGAAGAGGACCGGCAAGGTGACGGAGAACTACCCCATCTACCTCCCATTCTGGTCCACCACCACCAAGGTGGCCGGATGGGTGTGCGGCTACGAGGAGCACACGCGCTCTGATGGCAAGGGGCACACCTACACCGAGCGAGTCCCAAAGGAGGTCATGGTGCTCCAGGACCAGCGCTACTCCCAGATAGCTTGCGACCCTGGCGACCTGGGGATCAGGAGTTTGCGCAACTTCACGGGCGAGCGCACCCTCGAGAACTTCACCATGATACCCACCTACGAGACCACCACCTCCGTGGACGATGCCAGGAAGGTGGCCGAGACTGAGGCGGTGGAACTTGCCCGGAGAGGCGCCGGTGTGCCGCACATCACCTTTGAGCGCATCTACGCCATACCTCGCAAGATGAGCGTCATCTACTATCCCATCTGGGTGGTCCGCTACTCCTATCGCGACCGCATGTACGTGGTCACGGTCGACGGCGTTACCGGTCAGGTGCTCTCCGGCCGGGCCCCGGGCGACCCGCTCTTCCAGAGCCTGGCCATCACCGGCGGCTCGGCGGCGGCCGGCCTGATATCCGGGTTCGGGCTCGTCGGGGCGGCGATGGCCGGCGGGGAGAACTCCGCGTTCCTGGCGCTGGGCGGGCTCGCGGTAGGGCTGGCCATCCTCTTCTTCACATATCGCTTCTTCCGCACCGGCTCCGAGATCGTGGAGGGGGAGTTCGCCGGGAAGAGGGGGATGGTGCAGAGCGGGAACCCGCTGGACATCGGCGAGGTCCTCAAGGCGATCCAGGGGATGAGGCCATGAAGGTTATCCAAGTGAAGTGCCCCAATTGCGACGCGCCGATAATCAGCAGGCAGAGGGACCTGCTGTTCCACTGCGAGCGGTGCGGGACATTGCACGTCAGGGACGGCGGGGTCAACGTGCTGGACTACGAGATCGCGGACTTCGCCAAGGGCGCCCCCGTCCAGAGCAGGACCTACGTCCCGTTCTGGCGGATGTACGCGAGCTTCACCATCCATCACATGGACAGCACCGGCGGGAGCATGTACAAGCTGGCGAGCTGGATCAAGGGCGGGAAGGGGGACAGCGGCGACGTCTTCGTCTTCGTGCCCGCCCCGGACTTCGACCCGGCCACCTTCAAGTACCTCGCCACCTACTTCACCGCCAACTGGCCGAAGTACGACACCAGGCTGGACTTCGGAGGGGTGCCGCGCGCCCCGGCCTACCTGGACAAAGAGGAGGCCATGAAGTTGGCCAACTTCGTGATCATAACTCTGGAGGCGGAGAAGCCGGGCGTGCTGCAACAGCTGGACTACGACCTGGACATAAGGGACGCACGGATCGTCTACCTGCCCTTCAACTCGACCAGTTCCGGGCTTGTCCCTGCGCTCTGAGCAGCGCCGGGGGCCTTGCCCCCAATTCGCCTCAAACCTTCCCGCCCAGCTTCCTGTGGCAGAACCACCAGTCGTAGCAGCTCGGCCCCTTCTTCTTGGCCATGGCCCCCTTGACATCACGTGGCGGGGGGACGATGACCTCATCGCCGATGAGGTCGTTCCTGGGCCAGCCCTCGGGTGTGGACACCTTCTTCTCGTCGGAGATCTGCAGGGCCTCCACCGCCCTCAGCACCTCGTCGATGGACCTCCCGACCTCCTGAGGATAGTAGATCATGGCGCGGATGGTGGCCTTATCGTCTATTATGAACACGGCACGGACAGTGTTGGATGCCTTGTTGGGATGGATCATGCCCATCCTCTTCGCCACTTCTCCATGGTCCGCGATGATGGGGAATGTGATCTCAACCTTCAGGTTGTCCTTGATCCACTCGATCCACTTGATGTGGGAGAAGATCTGGTCGATGGACAGCCCGATGAGCTTGCAATCCAGATTGTCGAACCTCTCCATACGTTTCTGGAATGCAACGAACTCGGTGGTGCAGACGGGTGTGAAGTCCTTTGGATGCGAGAACAG